>JBHBEQ010000044.1:0-13114 GCA_041785575.1 Flavobacterium sp. | reverse complement strand
GCCAGCGAAGGTCTGCGTCCGAAATTGCCTTGGGCGAGTAAGTTGGATACTTTTTTGCAAAATCCCACCCCTGTTTTCCAGATTTTGGAATTGCTCAAAGAAGATGAAATTATGTTCGTGAAAAAATCCGTTGCCAACCACCTAACCGATTGGCTGAAAGTTAATAAAGAAGCTGTAAAGCCACTTATCGAGCGTTGGAAAACATCGGAAAACCAACATACGCAATGGATTATAAAAAGAGCTACCCGAAAGGAAAAGTAATACGCATAGAAAATTGATTTTGTCCGCTTTTTCCTATTTTCAAGCTTCTTATTGATAATTGTTTAAACCGAGTTAAAAATGAAATTTATGTAGGAATTATTATTGAAATATTAGGATTTGTGTAATCCTTGGAAATATAGAAATCTTCTTTTTATCGTTTAGAGACATAAAACTATGGAGTTTAATTTTAAAAAGATATGAAATGTTGTGGATACGAAGTTTTATTCAAACAATGGAGATTTTCTTAATAGAGTAATTGAAATAACTGTAAAAAAAACAATAGTATAGATTTTTCTACTCTTCTCACTAGTCTTGTTTGCAAATAGATTAATATATTATTTTTATCAAATGAGCTTTGCGGGTTATTATAGAAACGCAATTTTGTTTTGAAAAAAAAATAATAGCAAAATTATTTCTAACTACTTTTGTATTGACTTTGATAGGAAGTGTTTTACCAATATCAACACAATTTTCTGAAAATAACTTCTTTTAGCTTAAAAATGAATAAAAATCTAGATGAAAATATAGAACACAAGTTGTAAGCTATTATGTATTGTCACATCCTTAGCTAGAATTAATAGAAAAAGAAGGGAATATTTGAACGAAGAATATTTAAATGTGCTGATGAAAAAGACATCCAAATTATAATAATGATAGAATAGATGAAAAATATGAAGTACTTCTTCGCGCTAATCTAAAAATAGGTGATGAAAAAATATATTTTTGAAATAGAAACGAATGGCACGATTGATTTGCTCTATTTTTGGAGGGATCAATAAGATTTTAACAGCTAACCAATCGACTTGTGAAATAGAATAAACAAGAATAGAAATCAATAGTGTATAATAGCCTCATTTGCATAATGCAAATATACCAAAAATATTTAAATAAATATGAAACTTACAACAAAAGCACAAAATATACTGGCACAAATCGCTGATAAAAACACCAAACTTGGTGATTTGCGAACCATTGCTAAAGATATAAAAAAAGACTACGAATTAGCAATGGAATTTTGGGAGTCCAAATTATTTTTTGCACGACAATTAGCCATTTTGATTATGGACAAAAAGTTGTTAACAGAAGAAATGATAGACCTCTTGCTTATCGATATTAACCAACATAACGAAACAGAAAAACTTCAACTGACAGATTGGCTAATGGCAAATCAACTTACCAAAGATAAAAAGAGGATAGCTTTAATAAACAGTTGGCAAGGTAACTCTTGTTCTCTTAAAAGGCGAATTTATTGGTATTATCAAGGACGTTTGCGTTGGACAGGACAAATCCAAGAAAATAGTGATAACTTGTTATCTGTTATCGAAAAGCAAATCGAAAACGTTCCTCCAGAAGTGCAATGGACATGAATTTTACGGTAGGATAGATTGGTGTTTACGAAAAAAAAACGAAATCACTGTGTTACACTCGGAGAAAAAACAGGACTTTACAAAGGTAAAATGGTCTCAAAGGGTTGTATGCCTGAATATTTATCAGAGTTTATTGCTATCGAAAGTAACAAATGAAATTTATAAAGAAATGAAACACTTAAAAAAAACTTGTTATCTATAACGTATTACTTCAAATTTCCGTTTCTAGAAGCTAGTCAATCGTAAAAGAAAGATAATTTTAGATAGAGAACATATTAAAATATTAAAAGTTAAATAATTAAATATGACAGACCACAACCAGAGAATCGCCCAAATGACTTTTGCGTCAGTCTATCCTCACTATGTAGCCAAGGTGGAGAAAAAAGGTAGAACACGTGAAGAATTGCACCAAGTCATCACGTGGCTTACAGGCTTTGACGAGGCAAAAATCCAACAACTGATAGACGAAAAAGTAACTTTTGAAACCTTTTTTGAAAAAGCAACGCTCAATGAAAACGCTCATTTGATAAAAGGTGTAATCTGTGGTTATCGGGTAGAGGAAATCGAAAATCCGCTTACGCAAAAAGTCCGCTACTTGGATAAACTCATAGACGAACTCGCCAAAGGAAAGAAAATGGAAAAAATTTTGCGATAATTTTTCAAAATTTAAAATAATGAGCGAATATTCTTTAAAAGCTCTAATTTTCTATTTTTTATCTATTTGAATAGTTTTTTATGTGTCAAAGAAAGTCGAAAATAGACGGAAAATGTACAATGAGTTAAGGGGAATAAGTGTCTAGGATAGAGAAAAATGTAAAAATAAAAGCAGTCTGTAAATCTACAGACTGCTTTTGTGTTAATAAACCATGATTATGAAAAAATTATTTTATCTCTCTTGTGAGGTAAATATATCCAGATAATATCCCAGAAGGTACTGTAATATTGTAAAAATACGTGCCATCTGGTAGTTTGTTTCCTGATTTATCAAGACCATTCCATTGGTTGGTATATCCTGTACTGTGGGTATATACCTCTTTACCATATCTGTTGAAAATACTTACACTCAAAGGTTGATAGTCTGTTAAATCGAAATAATCGTTTAATCCATCTTCGTTAGGTGATATTCCTTTTTGAATTTCACAATCTCTTACGATTATTTTTTGAGCTATTGAGAAAACACATCCTGTTGTACTATCTTTTTGGTTGATATATATAGTATGTTCTCCAATACCAAGTAGATGACCTGGATTTAAAATGCTTCCATTTCCATATTTATCAGTACTGTAGTAATATCCTGTAGGTAATTCTATTAGGGAATATCCTTTGCAGATATTTACATCCGCAATAGGAATAAATGTAGGTTTATCAGGCGTGGTTATTGTAAATGAACCAGTAGTTATACATCCTGTTTCTGTTGCATAAGCAGAGATATAGATAGTTTGTGGAACAGATGTAGGAGTGTATGCGTTTATTGAAGCTATCGCATTGGTTTGGTTTTGAGCATCAGCTAAAGTCAAGTGATAAGTTACTGTACCTGCAATTGAAGATGCTGTGTTTATTTGTTGCGTAATAGGTGTAAAATCTACAGCAGTAAATACATCGTCATATTCACAAGTATACATATCATTAATTGTAGGTATTGTCATCGACTCGTTAAGAATGATGTTGAAAGACGTCGTTACATGGCACAATGAGTTGAGATTTACCACTTTTGCAATAATTTGTTGAGGCAGTGTATTAGGAGTATACGCTGTCGGGTTAGCAATCATGTTTGTACCATTTTCAGCATCTTGTAAGTTTTCAAAAAACTCAATCGTATGGTTTTCTGGATCATCAATTTGAGCTAATATTTCGTCATTTGTTTGTGTGAGATCTATAGGTTCTTTAACACATAGTTTTAGGTCGTTTGGCTTGGTGACTTCGATTTCTGGGTATATTTCTATGACGATAGAGCTTGTGAGTTCACAGCTTGTACCGTTGTAAGTAGCAATTACTTTGTATATTCCAGATTCAGAAACGACAAGGTCAGCACCAGTAGCACCAACGATTTCCATATTGTCTTTAAACCATTCAAAAGTATAGTCAGCAGGGTCTAATCCTGTAGACAAAGTAATTTCTTCACCATAACATAAAGCGTTTCCGTCAGAAATCAAACGATTACCTCCTAAGTCAACACTTCCAAAATTGAAACTTCCAGCTTCGATGAATACTGCAGAGTCAAAAGAAACGTCTCCTCTGTCTTGTATAACTAATTTGATTCGGTAAGTAGCACCCGGTTCTATATCTGCACTTGCAGTCATAGGTATAGTGTGTCCGCGGAAATTGATAGGTGCACTAATTCCAGGCAGACCGATATCACCTGTTGCAGTATAGTAATTCCCGAAATATTCAGGATTTGCATCACCACATTGAGGTCCATTCGCACCTTGAGGTGAATATTCTCCTTTTCGGATGGTAACTACAGAAATAGGATTGTTGGTATTTGGAACAATCGCTAAGTTGGTTGTTTGGTTTGTAGCGGTGTTAGTTAAAAAGAAAGCGAAAGAATCTGAGTACGAACATTGGAATGGTCCGTATTCATTCGATGCAAAAATGAAATTGAATTCTAATTTATCTGATAGAGCTTCAAAGTCAAATTCTAATATTGATGCATTGTTGTATGTAGAATTTTGACCTAAGAAGTTATTCATATAATTGGTGAGTTGTGTGTCACCAATCCAGTTAATACCACCAGAAGAGGTCAACACATTGTTTAGAGGTCCAGGAGCAATATGGATATTCCCAGTAGATAATATGACTCCTTCTTCAAATGGAAAATTAGATTCTCCTTTGTGGAAATAACCGATACCATTAACATCTCCGAAATCAGTACCCGTAATAGCATTAATGTTTGTTACAGCTATACAATTAGAGCGTATAAGTACATCGTTTACCAGTTCTTCGTAAGTGTATTCATCACTTACTTCAATAGAATTGTTTAGCGTGGTTACGCATATCGTATAATCTGTTTGAGTAGAAGGAGTGTCGCTGAAAACACGAACTTTGTAAGTTGTTCCAGGAACTAAATCATTTAATATAATATCTGTTTGGTCAGCACAATCAATAGACGTAACAGCAGGATTTCCACACACATTATCAGGGAAAACCTCTAAGAAAGTTGAGAAATCATTTTGAGCAATATTTAAAGAAATAGCATGACGTGTATGTGTTGCAGTAAATTGATACCAAACATCTTTAACCGCATCGTTAAAACTACATCCTGAACCTCCTTCAGTAGAAATGGTTGCGTCTTCAAGAGTACCTTCTATTGTTGTTACGCATTCTGTTCCTGGATTTACAGGTATAGTTATAGCATCTGCACATTCGTCGTTATCTGGAGAGGACAAGGTGCGTACACAAATATTGTAACTAGAAATTGTAGTATTCGAAGTGTTAAATAAACGAATTTTATAAACATCACCAACTGTTAAATTTGACAATACAACACTTTCATTGTTACATGCAAGAGCTGGCGTATTTGGAGTAGTGCATATTGAAGAGTTGTAAACCTGAATATAAGTACTCCAAGGATTATTAAGGTTTAGAAGAGAAATAGCATGAGAAGTACTTGTAGCTGTAAATTCATACCATACGTCATTGATAGCACTCTGCCATGGAAAACAAGATTGAGTCATCCCTGTAGTTAAAGATGAATCCAACAATGTTCCAGCTGTGTTTATCGTACAAGTAGCATCTGTATTTACTTGAAGAACAGTAGCGTTGTTACAATCGTCATTTGCAGGAGGAGTCATTTCGCGTACACAGATAGTAAAGTCTGTATTGCTTGTATTTGATGTAGTATATACTCTCACTTTATAGATAGTACCAACTACTAAATTGGCATATTGTACCTGAATGTTTCCACATATTAAAGGTGCAGAATTGTTTGTACAAACGTCGTTTTGGTATATCTCTACGTAAATACTCCATAAATCTTGAGGTGCAGTAATGCTGATATTGTGAGTGTTACTTGTAGCAGTGAATTCAAACCAAACATCTTTTTGAGGCGCCCATTGCCATTGATCACATCCATTACCTCCGATGGTGTTTTCAACTGTAGCCTCTGAAAATGTTCCATTTTCAGTCAATGCACAAGTGTTGTTTGTGTTTACCTGAAGCATTACCGCACTTGCACAATTGTCGTTTGCAGGTGCTGCAAAAAATAAATTCTTTTGAGAAAGAAGTTCTCGTAAAGTTTCATGCCATAGCAACGGTCGGGACCAAGTATTTGTTGCGTTTAAAAGCAATAAACTCAATAGTAATAATGTTCTCATGCTAAATAATTTTTGTTTTCAATCGCAAAGTAAAGAAAAATATTTTTTTATCAAAAAAAATCTTAAAATTCTATGAAATAAAATTGAAAAACGGGGTGTTGTGTTTGATATGTAAGGTAATACAAGATATAAAATAGAGTGAGTATAAAAATAATTAAAGTTGTTTTTAATTAAACATAATTGTTTATTATCTTTACACTTTAAAAAAAATATCATGGCATCATCTTTCGAAAGATATCAAAAACGAAAATTGATTTCTTCTTATTTTTCAGTGATATTGAGTATATCATTGGTTTTGTTTTTGTTAGGAACATTAGGTTTATTTGTTATCAACTCTGAAAAAATATCTAATAATTTTAGGGAAAGTATCCCTATGTCTGTTTATTTTAAAGACAGTGCAAAACCTGAAGACTTAACCAAATTTGAAGAAGAATTAAAAAAATCTACTTTTGTCAAAGATTTTATTTTTGTACATAAAGACAGTGCAGCTGCTGCTCAAAAACAGGTTATTGGAGAAGATTTTGTACATTTTTTAGGATTTAATCCGTTGCAAAACTCTTTTGATTTGCATTTCAAAGGTACTGTTGTAGAAAAAGATAGTATCAAAGATATTGAATTGTCCTTTAAAGAAAATCCTTTTGTTGACGATGTTGTGTACGATAGACAATTGGTTAATTTGGTTAATAATAATATTCAAAAAATTACTTTTTGGGTTTTAGTTGCAAGTGGTTTTCTAACGATTGTTGCAATGTTGCTTATCAACAGCTCATTGAGACTTTCTATATACTCTAAACGATTTATAATTAAAACTATGCAGCTCGTAGGAGCTACAAAATCATTTATCCGACGCCCTTTTATTTGGACAAGTGTAAAATTGGGGATGATAGGAGCAGTAATTGCTATTATTTGTATTTTGATGTTGTCTTATTATATAGATGCAAAATTCCCAAGTTTGAATTTGCTTAAAGATTACCAATCCTTAGCCATAGTATGTGGAGGTGTTTTCTTGGTTGGAGTATTTATTACTTGGGTAAGTACTTATTTAGCTACACAAAGATTTTTAAATTTAAAATCAGATCAATTGTATTAAAATGAAGAAAAATAAAAACAACGAACCTTTATTGTTTACAAAAGAAAATTATCTGCTTTTGTTGTTAGGGGTAATTGTAATTGCTATTGGTTTTTTGATTATGTCGGGAGGTAGTAGCGATGATCCTAATGTGTTTAATTACGAAGTTTTTAGCTTTAGAAGAATACGTCTTGCACCTGCTATAATTTTCTTGGGCTTCGGAATTTGTATTTATTCGATATTTAAAAAAAATAGTGCTTAAATGAATACAATTGAAGCAGTTATTATTGCTATAGTAGAAGGACTTACAGAATATTTACCAATTTCTTCTACAGCTCATATGGGATTTGCCGCTTCTTTGATGAAAATTGAAAATTCTGAATTTTTAAAGATGTTTCAAGTTTCTATTCAATTTGGTGCTATCTTATCTATCGTAGTAATGTATTGGAAAAAGTTTTTTGATTTCAGTAATTTGAAATTTTATTTCAAACTAGCCTTTGCTGTAATTCCAGCTTTATTGTTGGGATATCTTTTCGATGATAAAATCGAAGATGTATTAGGAAATCAGAAAGCTATAAGTGCTGTATTAATCATTGGTGGGGTAATATTATTGTTTGTTGACAGTTGGTTTAAAAATCCAAGAATAAACGATGAAAAAGATATTTCTATAAAAACAGCTGTTACTATAGGTTTTTGGCAATGTCTTGCAATGATGCCAGGAACATCTCGTTCTGCAGCTTCTATCATAGGAGGAATGACACAAGGTCTAACACGTAAAGCAGCAGCTGAATTTTCTTTTTTTCTTGCTGTGCCTACTATGCTTGCCGTAACCGTGTATTCTGTTTTTGTGAAAACTTGGAATAATGGTCAGAAGGGTTTTGAAATGATATTACAAGATCAACAACATATCAATTTGTTTTTGATAGGTAATGTTGTAGCTTTTATCACTGCTCTGATAGCTGTGAAGACTTTTATCGCAGTACTGAATAAATATGGTTTTAAGTTTTGGGGATGGTACCGAATTGTTGTAGGTATCGTTCTTTTGATATACTTCTTGTAAGAATGATTATTATGGAAAAACTTACAAAGGAACAATTTCTCGAAGGTCAAATACTTCTTATTGATAAACCACTTACATGGAGTTCTTTTCAAGCAGTAAATAAATTAAAATACACGCTGATAAAGAATGTAGATTTACCTAAAAAGTTTAAAATAGGTCACGCTGGAACCTTAGATCCACTTGCTAGCGGACTTTTAATTATCTGTACAGGAAAGTTTACCAAAAAAATCCCTGAACTTATGGGACAAGTAAAAGAGTATACAGGAACTATTACTTTAGGTGCTACTACGCCTTCTTTTGATATGGAAACTGCAGTTGATAAGGAGTATCCTATACATCATATCACTGAAAATTTAATAGAGGAAACAAGAAAGCAATTTATTGGAGAAATTGAACAGTATCCACCTGTATTTTCTGCTTTAAAAAAAGATGGTAAACGGTTATATGAACACGCAAGAGCTGGAGTAGAAGTAGAATTAGAAGCGAGAAAAATTGAGATTTTCGAATTCGAAATAACAAGAATCGCATTGCCTGAGATAGATTTCAGAGTGGTGTGTAGCAAAGGAACTTATATTCGTTCACTTGCAAATGATGTCGGGAAAAAAATGAATTCAGGAGCGTATTTATCTGCATTGAGAAGAACGAAAATTGGAGATTTTTCTGTAGATAATGCGATAGAACCTTTAGATTTTGAAAAAATATATAGAAAAGATATTTAATACTTAAAAAGGCTGCTCATGAGCAGCCTTTTTTTAATAAAATTATTTTACAATAAGTTTACCTTTCATTAATGCTACGTGTCCTGGAAAAGAACAAATGTAATCATATTCTCCAGGTTCTGTAATTGTAAAAGTAACGGAAGTTTCTTCTCCACCACCGATTAACTTTGTGAAGGCAAGTACTTCAGGAGCATCAACAGGAATGTAATCTGTTTCTTTTGCAGTTGCTGCTTTATTTCCAAATGCTGCTACATCTGTACCTTTTTTAAGAACAACCAAGTTATGTCCCATTACTTCCTTAGCCATTTTTCCTGTATGTTTAAGAGTAATGGTAATTGGTTTGTTTACTTCAGCTGTTAATTCTTTAACCGAATATTGCATTTGATCGTTACTCTCTACAGTAAATTCATTAACTACTTCTTTAGCTCCTTCTGCAGTTTCAGTTGTAGCTTCTGTTGCCTGTGTAGTAGCTTCAGTTGATTCAGTTATTTTTTTCTCACCACAAGAAACCATGAAAGCAGCTGCTAAAGTCATGGATAAAAAAAGATTTTTTTTCATTGTTTTTGTTTTTAATTCTAATCAAATGTACGAAAAAAATACCATTAATTAAAAAAAAATAAAGGCATTAATCATTAGAAATAATGAAATGTCCAATAGAGCAATTCAGACAATTTTTAGTGTCACAATAGTGTTTTTTTAACTGAATAAAAGCTTGGGAATCAAAAGCTGAATAAACTTTAATATTTAATTTTTTGAAAATCTCAACTATGTGATTTTTCTCTGCTTTGATTTTTTTGTACATATCGAATAATATTTCATAATCATGATTTCCAATGTGCTTATAGTAAACAAATCGCAAAGGGATTATCGTATTGAGGATTATTAAATCGATAAATGAAGCAGACGTATTTTTATTTTTTACACTACTTTCTTTATTGAATATATAGTGGGTTTTCCAAAAATCAGATGTATTTACTTTTAATATTTGGTGTATTTCTTCGTAAGTTGAATTTTCAATAATCAATTTTGAAAACAAATGTTTTTCTTTGTGGAATAACACGGCAAGTTGTGCAAGTCTGATTGTTGGAAAATTGTCAGGTCTCAATTTGTAAAACATTGGTTTTTTAACATAAATATTATTCCATTGGTATTTTGAACTTAAGTATCGAAAATTTTTTGAAAGTTTCTCTACATAAGGAATATCTTCGTGTTCAAGCATTCCTAAAATTCCAAAAAATATAGCTTCTAAATTTTCAATAGATGTAGCTTCTTTTTTTATTATTTTAAATGGAACTATTTGTGCGATTTGTTCAAAATATTCGCCATTGATATTCAAACCAAAATTTTTAAGCAATAAGTTGTAGAGTATTTCTTCCCAATTGTTATTGGTTTTAGTAGTTAATTCTGTTATTTTTTTAGATTTTAGTTCTAATCGTTCTACCAATAGTTTTTCTTTCCAAAGATTCCAATGTAAATCAGGTGTATCTGCTATGTGTTTTTCGCAATATAGAGTTGGTTTTTCAGTAGATAAAGCATGGTATTTTTCCAATGTGCTAACATCAACATATTTTTTTAAAACAAGCGTCGGAATAGGCGTATTTGATTTATTGAATACAGGAATGTCATCTTCCCATACGACGTGTAATATCACGTTGTCATAATTGGGGTCAGTTTCGTGTTGATGAATGTACCAGTCCGAGCTTTTTACGTGTATTTCTACTGTTCCAATCCATTTTTGATTATCAATAAGTAGGTGAGCATTGAAAAAATCAGGTCCTTCGTCTTGTAGATAATCTCCAAAACGCAAAATTTCCAATTGTTGATCTTGTTCGGTTCTTAGATTAAAAACGTTTAGTTTTTTATATCTCCAAATGTAATGTAAAAAGTCTTCTTTCATGTTTTTTACATTTTCATAAATGTATAAAAATATGAGTAGAAATCAAAATTTTACAAAAAAAGGACTGCAATTTTTGCAGCCCTTTTATTATTTTACCGATGCTGTTAAAGCATATATTTCATAATGATACCTTGCAAATCTTGAAGGTATTTATTTGAATTGTTTCTTGTAATATGACTTAATTCTATGTTTTTTTCTACGTATTTTTTACCTAAAGGAGATTCATAAAATTCGATAAGTTTAGCAATTTCGTCTTGCGAAAATTCTTGAGCATAGAAAGTCACTTCGTTTTCGATGTATTTTTTCATAAATATTTTTACATCATTTTCAAATAAAATTCTTTTGCTTTCAGGAAGTGATTTACTAAAGTTTTTTACGATGTTATCGTATTTAAATTCCGCACCATTAATGCGCAGGAGTTTTCTTACTTCATCCTTGTTGGCTTGTGCAAAACATGAGAAGTTGGTGATCAGAAATACGATTAAAAATAACTTTTTCATTATGGTATATTGATGTATTTATGAGTTTGAAGGGAAATTTTCCACTTTGGATTATTTTTTACATATTCTACAATTTTCGGAAGCATTTGTTCGCTTTTACTCCATTCAGGTTGCAGATAGAGTAGGGCATTTTTGTTTACTTTATTAGCTTGTTCTTCGGCAAAAAGGAAGTCGTTTTGATTGTAAATTATGCATTTTAGTTCGTGTGCTGCTTCATATACACTTTGCACAGGAAGTTTTGTTTTTTTGGGAGATAAACAAATCCAGTTCCAGTCTCCTGAGAGGTTGTAAGCTCCAGAAGTCTCTATATTGGTTTTTATACCGGCATTATTAAGTGCCTTTGTAAGCTCATCTAAATTATACATCAAAGGTTCTCCGCCAGTTATTACCGCTAAATTTCCGTGTTTTTTAGTTTCTTCAACTAGTTTCTCTATGGATATTTTAGGGTGAAGACTTTCGTCCCAACTTTCTTTAACATCGCACCAATGGCAGCCGACGTCACATCCACCAAGTCTGATAAAATAAGCCGCTGTTCCGGTGTAATATCCTTCTCCTTGAATGGTGTAGAATTGTTCCATTACAGGTAGTTCTCTCATAGAGTTGTCTTTTTTCATTTTGTATAAATATCCCTGCAAAGATACTTTTTAGAAATAAAAAATCGGTCAAAAGACCGATTTTTTATTTTAAGATTTTATGTAATTTTTAGCTTCGTTTACTTGAATTTCAAGTTCTTTAGTCATTTTTACATCATCTCTGTTGTTCAATGTTTTTAAGAAATCTTTGTATGAACTTTTTGCAAATTCTTGAGATGAAGGGCTTGGATTCAATGCATGTACACGTGCTTTTACTAGATGTGCCTGATACATTGAAGGAGTATTCTTAATTGCTTCATCTAAAAATTGAAGTGATTTTTGCAATTGATCTCTAAAAATTGGTTTGTCACTCATTATGTAGAGTATATTACCTTTGTAATAATTGTCATATGCATAACTCGGACTTGATTGGTTTTTACTAGCTAAATCATATAGAAAATATGCTTGATAGTATTTTCTAGACTTAAATAAGTTTAGAGCATAATTATTCATTTCTCTAGTTAAATCTTGGTTTCTAGAGATACCTTCTTGAATGTTTTTAATTGCTTTTGCATAAACTTCTTCGTCATAAGTACCATCTGATTTTTTAGATTTTTCAACCTCAGAAAGTCCAAAGTAAAGATAGTCAATACCTTTTAGTTTATTTTTGTCTTGAACATCAAAATATTGCCACATATCTTCATAAGCTTTCTTTGGACGATTGTCTTCGAAAGCTGCAATTCCTGCATATTTGTATATTTTGAAGTTATCTCCTCTTTCTTTCCATATCTTGTTGGTAAAAGTTAAGAGTTTTTTATAGTCTTGTGTTTGTAGAAGAATTTCTGCATATGCATTGTCAGCATCATAAGATTTTCCGATGAGTTGGTGGAATTTTTCATAGTTAGTTACTGCATCAACTCTCTTTGATGTATCACCAGAAAAACCTATGAAATCTAAATATGTAAAAGCAAGTTGTTTGTATGCTAGTGCATTTTCAGGGTTGATTTCAATAACGCGATTTAATAATTCTATAGATTTATCAAAGTCATTGTTTATTTGATGTACTTTCGCCATTGTAGAAAGCAGAAGTATATCATTTTCCTTTATAAGTTTTGCTTCAAGTAATTTTGCCCAAGCAAGTTTTACGCTACCGTCAGCAAGGTGTGCTTCAGCAGTTGCAACTTTAGCATCAATGCTATTTGGTAATATTTGTTCTGCTTTTTGTGCATATTCTAATGCTTTTTTAGCATCTGGTTTTTTACTATCTAAATAGGCTTTAGAAATGGCTAAAAGCATTGAAATATCTCCTTTTTTAGCATTGTGTAAAGCAGCGTTGAATTTAGAACGTGCTTCTTT
>JBHBEQ010000043.1:0-5756 GCA_041785575.1 Flavobacterium sp. | reverse complement strand
CTATTCCTCCTACCGCAAAAATTCTAAAAAGAGTAAGTATGAGTTTTCCATAATTTCCTGGCAATTCTACCCCCCATGCCATTCCTTCATTTTCGATGAAATGAATGCGAAACCAATCAAAAACAACTACTTCTTCTCCTAAAGTAAAATTTGTTTTGATATATATCTTAGAAACCTGATCAATTACTAATACTACAAAAGCTATTAAAAGTGCTTTATTTAACGACATAATGAATAAAAATTTACAGCAAAAGTAACAAGTTTTTTTTATATAAAAAAAGCTCTCTTCAGCGATATTACCGAAGAGAGCCCCTTTTTCTATTTTTTATTTAATTATTTTATCTCTCTATTTAAATATACATATCCCGTATATTCAGTTACCGAAGTGCTTATTCTATAAAAATACGTACCGTCTGGAAGTTTATTTCCTGCTTTATCTTGTCCTACCCATTGATTGGTATATCCTGCTCCATAACTATAAACTTCTGTTCCATATCTATTGTAAATAGATACTTTTGTCGCGTGAAAAGTAGTTAAATCAAATGCATCATTTAGTCCGTCTCCATTTGGTGATATTCCTTTTTGAATTTGACATTTCACCACTTCAATCGTTTGTTTGTACGAACTCACACATCCGTCTTCACTTACAGAATTTATATAAATCTCATGGATTCCAGAGGCTGTCAATGAGCTACCAACAGCTAATTGCTCACCTGTTCCCAAATCGCCTGTAGTATAATAATATCCCGTTGGCAATGCTGGTAACACATATCCATCACAAATGACAATGTCTGCAATAGTGTGTAATGGCCATTTTTCGCCTTCTATCAAATTAAACGAGGTCAAGCCATCACAAACCTCCGGATCTCCAGACGTTCTTACATAAATTGTTTGAGGCAGAGAAGTTGGTTGATATGCAGTAATATCAGCAATTGGATTGGTTCCATTTTGTGCATTTGCTTGTGATGTGTAAAACGCAACTTGTATTTCTGCACTTGTATATTCTTCTACTATTTTTTCTTGCTGAGGAGTCATATCCACTGTTGATATTTCACCGTTATAAACACAAAGAGCCATATCTTCTAATTTCGCTAATACTGGCGAAGCTTTTTGAACGAGATTTACTTGTGTAGTGTTATAACAACCCGAATCTGTATTGTCTACCCTAATATAGATGATTTTTGGAACAGTTCCGTAAACATATGCTTCTGGCATTACTATGGCATTTTGTTTAGCATCTGCATCTTCTTGTGTTTCATAATAGGTTACAAATATTTCGGACAGATCGTTGAGATTAGACAAAAGTTGAGTCTCCACTTGTGTTAAATCAACGGTTCCTTCTTCGCACAATTCAATATCATCTGGTGTTACTAAATCGATTTCTTCACTTACCTTAACCGTAAAACCTTTTCTCAACACCACATCTTCCCCTCCACAAGCAGGATAGGTAATCACAGCTTCAAAAACAGCATCTTCAGATACTTCTACAGAAATATTGTTGTTTTGAGAAATGAGTTGTCCATTCATATACCATCCGAATGTCACTACACTTTCTCCTGTTGGTTTAAAACGCCAAGCTTCTTGTGTTGCTTCCCAAACTCCTACATTGCGGTTTGGTGGTGTATAAGCAATTGTTCCAGCAGCATTTTGTATTCCCATAACTTGTCTTCCACTAGATGTAGATCCAGAACACGGTTTCACTTTATTTACATAAATCTCGATAATGTTAGTTATTTCATACAATACTATCTGTGTGGTTGTTCTATATTGTGGATTCGAACAACTTCCTCCCCAAGTAGGAACCTCATTAAAATTAACTACTAATGCTCTACAAGGATATGTTCCCAATACTTGGTAATTAATTTGCGTTAATTGAGGGTCTGGATTATTCGTAACATCCAAATCCTTATAAATTCCATATATGGCATTTTTTATTGGAAAACCTGCGTTTGGCAATGGTGTATTCGGAACTGAAAAAGGACAATCATCTCCAAATGTAGTCGTATATGGCAATCCAAAGGTTACCACTCCATTATCTCCTACTCTACAAAAAGAATACGAGTTTTCAAAGAAACAAAAATCAAATGGCAAATTAAAACTTGACGTATAATCATCGTCAAATTGAATAGGTACTGTTGTTCCTCCAATAAACGGATACGGCGGTGCGTAGTCAATACTTTCTATTTCGTATGATGTAGTTGCTTTAAAAGCATTTTCATCATAATTCGCACTTAAGTTTATAGTTGTTGTTTCATTACTACAAATATAATAATCACCATTGTCATTTATAGGTAAGTTTGGTAGTCCTATTTCTAAGTCTACACAAGCAGGTGGAGTAAAATCCGAAAAATTAATAGGCTCCGTCCATCTGCTATTGTCTTCTTCTGTACATATTGTTCTTATATAAACCTCATACACAACCCCTTCTTGTACATTTGTATAGATGTACGATGGAGTTCCCTGTACCACGATCCCCTGAGTATTGGCTCCAGGTGCAGGCTGTCCTTGTTCTACGATATAGATTTCCCATTGGGTCTCATTATTTGCTGGTTCCCACGTAATAACTATATCTCCCTGTAAATTTTTAGATGTTTGAACGTTTGTTGGTATAAAACAAGTTTCTACAACAAATTCAATGTTGTCAATTGCTGCAGGAGGTTGTACATTTACAGACCCGTCGTTTCTCCATTCAAAAACCACGCGTATGTTTTGTCCTGCAAAAGCACTCAAGTCAACATATATTTGTTCTGTTTGCCAAGTATTTTGTACATTATAATTCATTCCACCTAACTGCACTCCTCCACTATTCCCCGGAGAAATCAATGTTCCTACAGTAGGCGTATAAGTTGCAGGAACAACCCATACTCTTAAATAATCCCAGTTTCCTTCTCCTTGAGCTCTCCAATCAAATTTAATCATTGCTTCCCCAACCACTGCTGGCATCTGAAATTCTCTATAGGCGTGAACCGTTGTAGCTGTGTTCGAATAAAGATTAGAAACACCATTGTCATTTGATATGTACAATCCGTTAGCTCCTCCATTATGAGCTGCTGTACCTACCATCCATTTATTCAATGATGCCCCATTAGACAATGTCCAAGCCGAAACATCTCCTTCAAAATCTTCTGTAAAAGAATGCGTGGTATCGGCAAAAAACAATGCAGATTTTTCACTCTCTTCTTTTGAAGCAATGTTTTTGTTTTCTTCTACTTGAGAAATAAAACTCTCTTTTACATCAACATTTTTAGCTACTTCTGTAACTGCTTCTTTCAGTTCTTCTTTAAATAAGTAAGTAGAACCAAAAGTTATTGCTGATATCAGAGTAAATAGTAAATAACTCTTTTTCATTTTATTTATAATATTCTTTTATAAATTAACATTTTGTAAACAAACAAATATATATAAAAAAAATACATACAAATATTTTTAATCTATTTTTTTTCATAAATTAATTGCACTATTTGTATTTTGCATTTTCATCTGATTTTAATCATCCACATTTACAATTTTTATCGTCGTTACACTTTTTTTTCTTTGTGAATAATTTTTTCACGAAAAAGAATATAGCAACAGCTACAATTACATATACAATAATTTCTTGTTTCATTTTACGAGAGTATTTGGTATGCTACAAATGCTGTAATATAGGCTATTCCTGTCATAAAAAAGGTTTGAGAAATTGTCCATTTCCACGAGTTGGTCTCTTTTCTAGCTATTGCAAATGTGGAAATACACTGCATTGCAAAAGCGTAAAATAAAAGTAAAGAAACTCCTACTGCTAGACTAAAAACAGGTGTTCCATCTGATTTTATTTCGTTGCGCATTTTGTTGACTACGGTTTCTGTTTCTTCTCCTTTACTTCCTATGTTATAAAGCGTTGCCAAATTCCCAACAAAAACCTCCCTTGCAGCAAATGAGGTTAATACTGCAATACTTATTTTCCAATCATATCCCAATGGTTGAAACACTGGCTGAATTGTACTTCCTATTATTCCAATATAAGATGTTTCTAATTGATACCCTGCTATCTTATCTTCTAATTCTGCTTCACTAAGATTTTGATTCTGGTATTTTTCTGCAACTATTTCTTCCGCTTTGCCGAATGTTTTAGCAGGTCCGTGAGAACCTAAAAACCACAGAATAACAGAAAGCATCAAAATGGTTTTTCCTGCTCCAAATACAAATGCTTTTGTTTTCTCTACTACTGTATATCCAACATTTTTCCAAAGTGGTGTTTTGTAGGTTGGCATCTCAATAATAAAATGTGATTTTCTTTCGTTCTTAATTGCTAGTTTTAAAATATATGCCGCCAAAAGAGCCATAAAAAATCCCAACATATACATCAGGGTCATTACCATTCCTTGTAGACTAAATAATCCTGCTATTTTGCGATCTGGTATTACCAAAGAAATTATCACTATATAAATTGGTATGCGGGCAGAACAAGTTGTAAAAGGCGTAATTAATATCGTAATCAAACGTTCTTTATAATTTTCTATATTTCGCGCAGACATAATTGCTGGAATTGCACAAGCAGTACCTGACATTAATGGCACTACCGATTTTCCACTTAATCCAAATGGTCGCATAATTCGATCCATTAAGAATACTACTCTACTCATATATCCCGTTTCTTCTAAAATCGAAATGAAGAAAAATAAAATAGCAATCTGTGGTATAAAAATCAACACTCCACTTATCCCTGGTATTATACCTTCCGTAACTAAGTCTGTTAGCATACCTGGAGCTAATTGATTTTTTAGAAAATCCGATAATTTAGAAAATTCTTCATCGATAAAATCCATTGGAATGCTCGACCATTCGAATACTGATTGGAAAATCACAAAAATAACGACAAAAAAAATCAAATATCCTAAAATTGGATGTATAAGTAATTGGTCTAATTTGTGTTCAAAACCTGTTGCTTTATTTTTGTTTTTTGCATAGGTTTCTTTAAGAATTTCTGCTATTTTCTGATATCGCTTAACCGTTTCGCGATGTTGCATCTTTTTCAAGTCTATAGAAGGATAGGTTTCTCGCTTATTCAAAACATATCCTAAATCTAATGCCGATGGGTTTTCTGTTTGCAACATCCAAGAAATGTAAAGATTTTGTGTGGAATTTGCTTTTTGCAACTGACTGAAATAAGTTTCATCAACTTGTTTTAAATCCAAAAAAGCTTGCACTTCTTGTTCTTTATACCCCAAAATCAATTGTTTCAATTCATTAATTCCTTGATTTTTTCGAGCAGAAACCAATGCTATTTTCGTTCCTAATAGTTGTTCCAGCCTTGGGATATCTATTTCAATGCCTTTGCGTTGCATCTGATCTGCCATATTGATGGCTAAAATAGTAGGTATCTCTAAATCTTTTATTTGTGAAAACAAAAGCAAATTGCGTTTGATATTATCTATATCCACCACCACTACTACTACATCTGGATGGTCTTTATGCTTTTTATCAAACAATATGCGCAATGCAATTTCTTCGTCTTTTGACGTTGGTTGAATGGAATAGGTTCCTGGAACATCAATTATATGTGCATTAATATTTTGGGATAAGGAAAAATTTCCTGTTTTTCTTTCTACTGTTATTCCTGGATAATTTCCTACATGCTGATTTAGTCCTGTAAGTGCGTTAAAAATAGAGGTTTTTCCTACATTTGGATTACCTACAAGAGCTACTTTTATCGTGTTTTCCATCGTGTGTTTTTTTCTCTACAATAATTCTACCGAAATGAGTTGAGCCAACTCTCT
>JBHBEQ010000042.1:0-4710 GCA_041785575.1 Flavobacterium sp. | reverse complement strand
GCACCCTTGCAGAGAGGGGTTTATATAGTAAAAATGCTTTCCGCAGGAAATAATAAGCCAGTTACTAAGAAAATGATAGTAAAGTAAATATTACTATACAAGGGTTACTGAATAGTGAAAAATGAAACAGTCGGCTTCACAAATGTGAAGCCGACTGTTTATTGGAGGGATTATGTTTTTAACTTAATCTATAGGTTTCCAAAATGACCATTCGTACCCATTGTAGATGCACACCAAGTTTGTTTTTGTATCATAAGCCAACATACCAGGTGCTGGATTGATGATATTAAGATGTGGTGACTCTACCATAGGTAATTGCATAGCCTTATAACTGTCTTCTAGTATTAATATTCCTTCTGCAGTAGAAGTGCTAGCGCCAATGATAGTTTTGGCATTAGGAGATTCGGTAAGTCCATTTTGGATAGATGTATCAATTGGATCTACCGCTTTTTGACTTAGAGCCATCCATTCGTTTTGTAGTTTGAACTTTACTACTCTATCGGTAACATCTAGAACAAATGTACCAGGGGATACGCTTCCCATATCGTTGGTGCTTGTAACCCAAGGGATAATAATTCCTTTATTTTCTGTGCCAAATTCTAGGGAAATGGCTGGAGAGCTAGTATTGGTTTTACCTGTTCCGATGATAATCTGTGCGTGTACAACAGACGAGAGAATGATGCCTATTGTAATATATAATGACTTCATTTTTGTAATATTATTAAAGTTAGATGAAAAATTAATTGTCTGGACAGGCTTCTTGTTTTAAGCATTTCCAAGATGTGCCATCAAATACACTTAGACAGTCTTTATCAATGTCATATACAATCATTCCTTTTACAGAATTGCTGCCAATGGTGGTGGCAGGATCCGAAACTCTATTGATAACGAAACCTTTGGTTTTGGACTCTAAAGCAATGTGCCCGCCTTTGTTTGCCATTGGCCAATTATTAACATCTGCTGTGTTCTGTGCGGCTCTTCCGAATCCAGTGATTCCCACTATAGTAGGTAGAGCTGTTCCAGCAGTATTAGGCTGCTTATAGCAAGCAAGTTTGTTGATGCCAAAATTAGCATTGGTAACATTGGTATTATTTACTGTTACGAATAAAATGCCATTTGCTAGAGAATCATTACCGATTGTTCCTAGGTTTTCACCGGTATTTTTCCATCCGTCAGGAAGAGATTGATTGATGGAGTTATCTAGGAAATCTTCTCCTAAGAAAATTAAATAATTACCTACAGGTAAACTTGGAAATTTGTAGGTTCCATCAGAATTTACTTTTAGAGTAGCTATTTTGAATCCAGCAGTATCGGTTCCATCTTCATTGGTAATTTTGATAGTGACATATAATTGAGTTCCGTTGATAGAACCAATACCGATCCCGTCTACATTTTCGTCATTATTAGAATCGTGGAATACATTTCCAGAGATAGTATTATTTGTAATAGGTTGGTCGCAAAGTGTTCCATAGATTCCTACCTCTACTATTCTCAACACGCAATCGTCCCAACGCATTTCTAGTTTATAGACGCCATCAAATGAAGAATCATAGTTGGGAATATAGTAATCCTTTGCAGAAGATACTAGGACGCCAGCTGGATTGTACCATTTGTAGCTTGCTCCTGGAACATTGTCTCCAGATAATGTGAAAGGTTTGTTGTTGCATGGTTGGGTAGTAGTTTTTACAACCATATCCCCCATGGCTCCTACAATGAAATTCTCGGGAGTAGATTTACCACATCCGTCTTCCACGTTAAGATTATATCTTACCTCGGGAATCAAATTATTGATGACAAAGTCTGTGGCACTACTCACCGTCATCTCTTGCCATGTGGTTTCTGTCTCTAGTTTATACCTTACTTTGAAAGGTGCTACACCTGTAAGTCTAATGTAAGCTTTACCAAAACTTTGATTAGGTTCACATTTTACGGCTCTAATATCAACTGTAGGAGCTTCAGAATTTCCTGTAAGTGTTACTTCGTTACCATTGAAATAAGAAGTACCAAGACAGTGAACAAACTTCATCCTAGTCCTGTAGGTTCCCGCTGATAAATTGGAGAAATTTCCTGTAGTGTTTTCTGCTACGACATTGTTATTAGAATCTAAAAGTTCTATAGTCATAGGTAGGTTACTGTTGTATTTATAGGTACTTGTGATATTTCCTCCTCCTTGACATACGGATTCAGCTTTAGATGATAATTCTTGAATCAATAGCGAGAAATCATTCACCGTTAAAGGGAGGTCTCTTTCAAAGCAAGATGTTTTTACTCTTACCATATAATCACCAGGGAGGATGTTGCCCCAAGCGAATCTGTTTTCAGAGAATTTAATCCCTTTGATTCCAACATTACTAGGCCCACTTACTATGGTAAGTTCAGCAGTAGAAGCGTCAGGGATATATCCTTGGTAAGATACATATATTGATTTTGTACCACTAATGAGTGCAGGATAAAGGTTGTTAGGTGCACTACATAAGCTAAGCAAGTTATGGGTCAAAGTTAAAGCTGGAGCGTTTAATTTTGGGTTGTCCACTGTTTTTGAGACAACGTTATTACAAGCGTCTCTGAAGGTAACGGTGTATTGACTAGGAGTGCCGTCGTAGGTTATTGTCCCTGTATAGTTGAGTGTTCCTGTAAAAACTTCACTACCAGTAGTGTTATTTACAATGGAAACACTAACTGGGTAAACAAAGTAGTTGTCTCCTTGTATTGTAAGTTTCATTTTTTCTTCAGTACCACAGCCTTGTAATCCTGTGTTGATGGCAATATTACCAGTTGTAGGAGGTTTAGCATACGAAATGGTCTGAGAGTAAGAAATTCCACAAGCATTGGTGTAGGTGAAGTGATAATTATCTGTACTAGATACTGGAATGGTGAAATTTTTACTGTTCGCGTCATTAGGGTTGTAGATTTTATCGTATACAATCTCTCCAGCGGCATTATCTTTACGGATTACCATTTTTACCCCAGCTGATAACTGAGAGTCAGGAATTGTGGTGTCTGCACCTACAAGTCTGGCTGCTCCCCACCATAAATAAAGTTCATTACAAGATGTTTTTCTTGCGTTAAAAGCAAGCCTAAGCTGTGGTAAAGTGTTTGTTACGTTTATGGAGCTAGTAAAATATGCACCACACGCATCTTTAATTCTCACTTGATAAGTTCCAAACTCAGTAACTTGCTTTGATGTTTCACTGGTATATACACTCAGAGCGTCATCGTAAGCGGGGCTGTTGTTTTTGATGATAGAATACGTGTAAGGAGCGTTACCGCCAGTAACACTTCCGATATTAATAGTACCACCTTGGGTAAATTGAGTGCAGACATCGGTTACTGTAATATTAGCACCAGATATTTCGGTATAGTTATCTGCTACTTCTACAGATTGTCTAGTGTAGACTGTCCCCAAATTACTATTACAAACTACTTCCACTATGTATGTGGCGCCAGGTAGAGTGGTGAAAGTATGACTCCCAGCCGTATTAAAGGTATAAGCATTTTGAAAAGTTGTTCCATCTGCTTTATAAAGGTTAACTTTTAAGTTCCCTTGATTAACATTTACTGTTAGACTTCCATTAGAGGCGCACGTTTCAGGAGTTGTGCTAAACGTGGGAGTTACACTCTGTGGACAATCTTGTGCTTTTAAACTTCCGCTAGAAGCGTAAGTCAAAAGTAAAAAACTTGTAAAGGATAATATTTTTTTAATCATTTATTCTATATATTTAAATTAAAATAATCCCTCAGTATTGTATACCGAAGTACTTAATCTTATTTCTCGAGAAGTAAGATTAAATGAAGTAAAAACTTTCAGAATGGACTGTGCTAGGGGGTGAATTGGTTTTTAACTTTAAATAATCTGATAAATGAAAAAACGTGTAGTTGTAATAATTAAATGAAACTTTTATTCTGCTATTGGGAAGTAGAATGACTTGGAATAAAGATTTTGAAAATAAGCTTTTATCAAACTGATAGGTGTTAGGAGAATTGACTACGGAGCTTTTGTGTGTTACGTTTTTAGAGACCTCTCCAGAATTGTTATTGTTAATGAAAATAGAGGCAACGGACTGCTTCGACGTCTTAATGGATTTTGCCTTGGAGTTGCTTTTTTCTATAAAGTAAGGACGTTTTCCATTTGTTAAAGATTTTTTGTTACTAGAAGTGGTTGTTTTTTTAGGAGTTGTAGAACTTTCCTTCTTTTCTTCTCCTTGAATGATGGTTGCACCACCTTGAATGGAAATGTGCTCTACCCCAACGATGGTAAGGCTGTCTGGTTTTGAAAATAAAAAGCTAGAATATAGAAAACACAAAAAGTATACCCACTTGGAAAAAGTAGGGAAAACAGATGCCGAAAAATCTACAATTTGTAAATTTTTAATATTTGCTGTCTTTTTGATTTGTGGTCTTTTTTTTTGTCTTTTGTGGGTAAGCATCAAATTTTGGATAAACATCAAAAGTTATGCCGTTTTTTTCATACTCTAATCACGAAACGCTTTCAAGGTTGCTTCATCAAATAAACTTTCATCTATAAAGTATTGTATGATGGCTTTTTTCATTAAGAGCGTTTGTTCATTAGGTCTTAGCTCGGGAAGAGGTTCCCTTTCGGTAAAGTGAGGATAGCCGTCTTCATCGTAATGAGAAAAATCGTAGAAGCCAAAAGGCTGTAACAATCTACATACCGCAATGTGTATCAGATTGACCTTATCATCTTTGCTG
>JBHBEQ010000041.1:0-9965 GCA_041785575.1 Flavobacterium sp. | reverse complement strand
TTAGAGAAAAAAACAAAATAGATGAATAGAATCAGAGAAGCAATAATTGTAGTGCTAAGGAGAATTATTTTTTCAAAAGGAATTTTCTCTGATAAATACTTATAGATTTTGTCATATTGTAGTAAAACAGCAGTGCTTGTAAATAGCAACAAACAAAGTAGGTCGATGATTCTTTCCGAGATGATAGAACCAAAGCTTTTGTCAAACGGAATGTTTTCGTACTTCTGTAATACTAAAGCACGGGATATTTCTCCCGATCGAGGAATGGTGAAATTGACAAGATAGCTGATGCAAACAGCCATAAAATTATTGGCAAATTTCGATTGATATCCCATATAATTAATACTGTATTTCCATCGATAGGCTCTAGAAACAACAGCTGTTATCATAAAAAAAATAGATGTTGCCAATGGGATAAAACGAATGTTTTTGAAGTGATTGCCAATTTCTAAAAGTTGTTCCTTGGAAAATTGGCTATAGGCATAATATACTAAAAAAACTCCCAATAAAATTGGGAGTAAAAGATTGATTATTTTTTTAGTAAGTTTCATTTATTTCAACGAATTATTTTCTTCATTCGGAAAAATAATCCAAGGTTTAAATGTTTTTGCTTCTTCAAAGTCCATCAAAGCATACGATATGATAATGATAATATCATCTTTCTGAACCCTGCGTGCTGCAGGTCCATTTAATGTTATTTCTCCACTGTTTTTAGGTCCAGCAATTGCGTAGGTTTCAAAACGTTCACCATTGTTAACATTTACAATACTAACCTTTTCGCCTTCGAGGATGTTTGCAGCTTCCATAAGGGCTATATCTATTGTAATACTTCCTATGTAATTCAAATCTGCACCTGTTACTTTAACACGGTGGATTTTGGATTTTAATAATTCTATCTGCATGGTGCAAAGGTATAAATATTTTTTTTCGAGAGAATGTTAAAAAAAATAAATATGCTTTCTATTGGAGGTAAAATCCGTTTAGTATAAAGCGATGTTGTCAATTAGTCGTACATTTTCGATGTGTGCAACGATAAATCCTCTATATTTTTTATTTTCTTCCTTTGTAGTAGCAGTTGCCAAAGTGTCTTCATCTGCTATTTCAAAGTATTCCAAATGAATATGAGGTTTTTCTTCAAATTTTGTTGACACCCAATTGATGAGTTCGGAGATCGAAAGTTTTGTAAAATTGCTCTTAGCTTGTTGAAGTACTTCGTAGATAAAAGTGGCTTCTTGTTTCCCCTTTTCACTTAAGCGCTCGTTTCTAGAACTCATTGCTAGGCCGTTTTCGTGTCTAAAAATAGGACATCCAATAATTTTCACGGGAATGTTGTGTTTTTTAACCAGCTTTTTTACAATCTGTAATTGCTGAAAATCTTTTTCACCGAAGTAAGATTTTGTTGGTCGTATAAGCTCAAACAAAATAGTTAATATAGTTCCAACACCATCAAAATGTCCAGGTCTATTTGCTCCTTCCATATGAGACTCTAATCCGTCGTAATCAAAGGATTGAGCAGTTGAATTATTGCCATAAATCTCCTCAACGCTAGGAGCAAAAATGATAATATCTTCAGAAAGAGAAGCGATTAAAGTCGTGTCTTTTTCTAAGGTACGAGGATATTTTTTTAAATCTTCTTGGTTGTTGAATTGGTTTGGGTTTACAAAAATACTCACAACGGTAAGGTCGTTTTCTGCGATAGAATTTTTCATTAGAGAAAGATGACCTTCGTGTATTGCGCCCATTGTAGGGACAAAACCAATACTTTTGTTTGCTGAAATAAATGGCGATAGATACTCTTTTAGAGCAGATTTTTCCTGAAAGATAAACATAATGTTTTGTTTTAAACGGTGCAAAATTAGTCTTTTGATGAAATAAAGTGTTGTTTTTTTTTGTAATTTTGCATATTAATATAATTCAAACCAAGGATGAAAGATAAAAGAATATTGTATGTGTCGTCGGAAGTTGTGCCTTATTTACCTGAAAACGAGGTTTCTAAAGCATCTTTTGATACACCAAAATCTGTAAATGATATTGGAGGGCAGATAAGAATATTTACCCCTCGTTATGGTTGTATCAACGAGAGAAGGCATCAGTTACATGAGGTAATTCGATTATCTGGGATGAATTTGGTGGTAAACGATTTAGATGTGCCTTTGATCATTAAGGTGGCGTCGATTCCTAAAGAGAGAATACAGGTTTATTTTATAGATAATGAAGAGTATTTCAAGCGTAAAGGTACTTTTTTTGATGAAGATCACAATCTGTTTGAAGATAACGACGAACGTGCGATCTTTTTTACAAAAGGAGTAGTAGAGACGGTGAAAAAACTCAATTGGATTCCAGATGTTATCCATGTTCATGGATGGTTGTCGGCATTGTTGCCACTTTACATGAAAAAGTACTATGGAAATGATGCTATTTTTGCAGATACAAAAATCGTTACTTCTGTTTTTGGAAATGGATTTGAGGGTGTGTTGTCTTCGAATACACTAGAGAAGGTTTCTTTTGATGGGTTTAGTCGAGAAGATGTTTCTTTGTTGCGTGAGGCTACTTATGAAAATTTAATGAAAAATGCGATAGATTTCTCAGATGGTGTGATTATTGCGTCAGATGAATTGTCTTCAGATTTGTTGGAATATATTAAAAATTCAAACAAGCCTTTTGTTTCATATTTGTCAGAAGAACAAAGGGCTGAAGAATATCTGAATTTTTATAAAAATGAAATATTAAAGTAAATTATGAGAAAATCGTTGTTTTTCTTTTTGTTGATGAGCTCTTTGTTTTTACACGTGGCGTGTGATGACGAATCTATAGAGGTTGGGTCGGAAGTGTTTGGAGAAGACTCTTTTGGGTTCGATAAATATCAAGTGAGTTCTTTTGACGCAAAAAATATCAACACAGGAGTTGTAGGAACTAGAAATTTGATAAAAAATATTTTAGGAACTTATAATAGTACTGTTTTCGGGAGTACTGCAGCTTCTATAGTAACACAAATAGGAACTACAGAAGGAGCGTTGTCTTCAATTGGAAACAATCCTGTTTTAGATTCTGTTTACGTATATGTTCCATATACAAGTAGTGTTGTTTCTACAGATAACGCGGGTGTTTCTACATACAAATTATCAGAAGTGTATGGCGAAGGTACATTTACATTAAACGTGTATGAAAATGGATACTATCTCCGTACCCAAGATCCATTGAATAATTTTGATTCACAACAATACTATTCAGATCAAAAATCAAATTTTGATACCAATAAGAAAGGACTTAACGGAATAGGAAGGTTGAATAATTCTTCAGATGTTTCTCAAAATGTGCAGTTTAAGGCAAGTGCAGAACCAGTTGTTTTATATAAATACAAAGCAGATGGCACTCCTCAATTAGATGCACAGGGGAATAAAATAGTTAAAGAGCGTTTGAAACCAGGAATATGGTTAGATTTAGATAAAAGTTATTTCCAAAGTAAGTTTTTTACTTCAAAGGCTTACCAAAATATTCAGAATAATTCCCAATTGAGAGAATTTTTTAGAGGGTTGTATTTCGAAGCTGTGTCAAATAATCAAAATCACGTGATGCAGTTAGATTTGACAAATGCTTCAATGGTGTTTGTGTATAAACAAGATGGTACAACTCAAGGACAAAGGGTGCGAAAAACCATCGAATTTGATATGGGATTTTCGACTATAGATGAAAAAGGAAGAACAAATGTAACGGTTAATTTAATAGAGAGCCAAAAATCAGATGCTTATACAACAGCGTTGAGTGGGAATAGCTCAAATCTATGGATAAAAGGAAACGAAGGTTCTTTAGCAGAACTTACATTAATGTCGGATGATGAATTGGCGCAGTTAAAACAAAATAATTGGTTGATTAATCAGGCAGTGTTGACTATCTATGCAGATTCTGATGCAATGTCTGGAGAAGGTAATTATCCTGAAAGGTTGTATTTGTATGATTTGACGAATAATCAACCAATAATTGATTACACTATTGATTTAACATCTTCTCCTGTGAAAAGTACATACAACGGAATATTAGACACGTCAGAATCAGGAGCGTATAAATATAGGTTTGCTATCACTAATCACCTAAACAATTTGATTCAAAAAGATTCAACAAATGTAAAATTGGGATTAGTAGCGGTGTCTGATTTACAGTCTGTTTTATTTACAGATTTGAAAAATAAAAGTATGAAACCTATAAAAATTCCGGTGATTACCGCTTCACATCCATTTGGAGTGGTTTTAAAATCGCCAAAGAGTACAGAAGATAAAAAAATGAAATTAGATATTTATTATACTCAAAAAAAATAGAAAAAGAAGATAGTTATGTGTGGAATCGTAGGATATATAGGACATAGAGATGCTTATCCAATTGTAATAAAAGGATTAAAACGTTTAGAATACAGAGGTTATGATAGTGCTGGAGTGGTTTTGTTTGATGGAGAGAAGTTGATATCCTCAAAAACCAAAGGGAAAGTTGTAGAGCTAGAAGAGAGGGCAAAAGCGGAGTTAGATATCAAAGGAACAATGGGAATGGGGCATACGCGTTGGGCTACTCACGGAGTTCCAAATGACATAAACTCACATCCTCATTTTTCAAACTCAGGAGAATTGGTGATTATTCACAATGGAATCATTGAGAATTATGAGCCATTGAAAAAAGAATTGATGGCTAGAGGATACACCTTTAAATCAGATACTGATACAGAAGTGTTGGTAAACTTGATTGAAGATGTGCAAAAAACACAAGGTTTGAAATTAGGTAAAGCAGTTCAGGTTGCATTAAATCAAGTAATCGGAGCGTATGCTATTTGTGTGATGGACATAAAAAGACCTAATGAAATTGTTGCAGCACGTTTAGGAAGTCCGTTGGCAATAGGTATTGGAGAAGGAGAGTATTTTATTGCATCAGATGCTTCTCCATTTATTGAATATACTAATAATGCTATTTATCTTGAAGATGAGGAAATGGCTGTTATTAGACTTCACAAGCCTTTAAAGATTAGAAAAATTAAAGAAGATAAAGAGGTTAATCCTTATATTCAAACCCTTCAATTAAATTTGGAGCAAATTGAAAAAGGAGGGTATGAGCATTTTATGTTGAAAGAAATTTATGAGCAACCTCAGGCAATTATTGATACTTTTAGAGGGCGTTTGTTGTCGGATAAAGGATTGATAAAAATGGCTGGAATTGAAGATAATCTTTCAAAATTTCTCAATGCAAAAAGAATCATTATAGTAGCGTGTGGAACATCTTGGCACGCAGGTCTTGTTGCAGAGTATATGATTGAAGAGTTTGCGAGAATCCCTGTTGAGGTAGAATACGCATCTGAATTCAGATATAGAAATCCAATTATAGATACGTCTGATGTTGTTATTGCAATTTCGCAATCAGGAGAAACGGCAGATACTTTGGCAGCTATCAAATTGGCAAAAGAAAAAGGAGCTTTTGTATTTGGAGTATGTAACGTAGTAGGTTCGTCAATATCAAGAGAAACACACGCGGGAGCTTATACACACGCTGGGCCAGAAATTGGTGTAGCATCAACGAAAGCATTTACTACACAAATTACAGTGTTGTCTTTATTGGCATTGCGTTTGGCAAATGCTAAAGGAACGATGACTCAAGCAGAATATTTGAGAAACTTGATTGAGTTGGAATTGGTTCCGGAAAAAATTGAAACAGCTTTAAAACAAAACGATGTTATTTTAGAAATAGCGAAAAAATATAAAGATTCTACAAATTGTTTGTATTTAGGAAGAGGTTTCAATTATCCGGTAGCATTAGAAGGAGCTTTGAAATTGAAGGAAATTTCATATATCCACGCAGAAGGATACCCAGCAGCAGAAATGAAACACGGGCCTATCGCATTGATAGATGAAAATATGCCAGTTGTGATTATTGCACCACAACAAAATCACTATGATAAAGTGGTGAGTAATATTCAAGAAATCAAGGCAAGAAGTGGAAAAATCATAGCGGTAGTAACCAAAGGGGATGTGCAAGTAAAAGAATTGGCAGATCACGTGATAGAGATACCAAATTCAACAGAGGCACTCACTTCAATTGTGGCAACAATTCCATTGCAGTTATTGTCTTATCACGTAGCGGTATTGAGAGGAGCTAATGTAGATCAACCGCGAAATTTAGCAAAATCGGTTACTGTAGAATAAAGTTGAATAAAAAGTAAAAAAAATAAAAAAAATTAAAGATAAAATAATATCTTTGCACACAAAATAGGGGAGACTCTGTTTAGAGTAATACATTAATTATTTAAACATAATATAGCAATGTCTAGAATAGTAGGAAAAGTTGCACAAGTTATTGGACCAGTTGTTGACGTTGTGTTTGACACAACAAATAGCCCACTACCAAAAATTTATGATTCATTAGAAATTGTAAAACAAGACGGTACAAAACTGGTATTAGAAGTACAATCACACATTGGAGAAGATACAGTACGTACTATTTCCATGGACTCAACAGACGGATTGAGCAGAGGATATGAAGTTACTGCTTTGGGTACACCAATACAAATGCCAATCGGTAAAGAAGTTTTTGGACGTTTGTTCAATGTAGTAGGAGATCCAATTGATGGTTTAGATGTTCTTCCGAAAGACGGAGCTAACGGACTTCCTATTCACAGACCGGCACCAAAATTCGAGGATTTATCTACTTCAACAGAAGTTCTTTTTACAGGTATCAAAGTAATCGATTTGATTGAGCCTTATGCAAAAGGAGGTAAAATTGGATTGTTTGGTGGTGCTGGAGTAGGTAAAACAGTATTGATTCAAGAATTGATTAACAACATCGCAAAAGGACACGGAGGTCTTTCTGTATTCGCAGGAGTAGGAGAGCGTACACGTGAAGGAAACGACTTGTTGCGTGAGATGCTTGAGTCAGGAATTATTAAATATGGAGAAGATTTCATGCACTCTATGGAAAATGGAGGATGGGATTTGACAAAAGTTGATAAACAAGGAATGTTGGATTCAAAAGCAACGTTCGTGTTCGGACAGATGAATGAACCACCTGGAGCACGTGCTCGTGTGGCGTTATCTGGATTGACAATTGCAGAGTACTTCCGTGATGGTGCTGGAGATGGTCAAGGTAAAGACGTATTGTTTTTCGTAGATAACATTTTCCGTTTCACACAAGCAGGATCTGAGGTGTCTGCACTTTTAGGACGTATGCCTTCTGCAGTAGGTTACCAACCTACATTAGCAACAGAAATGGGTGCGATGCAAGAGCGTATTACTTCAACAAAAACAGGATCTATTACTTCAGTACAGGCGGTATATGTACCAGCGGACGACTTAACTGACCCTGCACCAGCAACAACATTTGCTCACTTAGATGCAACTACAGTATTGTCTCGTAAAATTGCTGAGCTTGGTATTTATCCAGCAGTAGACCCACTTGATTCTACATCTCGTATCCTTACACCAGAAATTTTAGGAGCTGATCATTATGCTTGTGCACAAAGAGTAAAAATGATTCTTCAAAAATATAAAGAACTTCAAGATATCATTGCTATCCTTGGTATGGAAGAGCTTTCTGAAGAAGATAAATTGGCAGTATCTCGTGCACGTCGTGTACAACGTTTCTTGTCTCAACCATTCCACGTTGCAGAACAATTTACAGGTATCCCAGGTGTATTAGTAGATATTAAGGATACTATCAAAGGTTTCAATATGATTATGGATGGAGAGTTGGATCACTTACCAGAAGCTGCATTCAACTTGAAAGGAACTATCGAAGATGTGATTGAGGCTGGACAAAAAATGTTAGCTGAAGTTTAATCTTTAAATTCTAAACTATGTTATTAGAAATCGTATCACCAGAAGCTACATTATTCAAAGGGCAAGTAACTTCAGTTGCTGTACCAGGAGTTAATGGTGAATTCCAAATGTTGAATAATCACGCGCCAATTGTATCATTATTGATAAAAGGGAACATCAAAATAGTTGGAGAAAATATTACAATTGATCCAACGTTTGAGAGTAAATTCGATAAGTTGGATAATAAAACATATTATTTGCCAATAGAGTCAGGAACTATTGAACTAAAAGAAAATAGAATTAACATCTTGGCAAATTAAAAATCAAAGCCACCTCAAACAAGAGGTGGCTTTTTTATTTCTATGCCAAGTGCAAACCATTATAAAATAATTTTAACTTCTCGGATTGAATGACTATCTTTGTCAGTCAGAAAACTTACTATATGACACACAAAGCTGGTTTTGTAAATATTATTGGAAATCCCAATGTAGGAAAGTCAACTCTTATGAATGCATTTGTAGGAGAAAGACTTTCAATTATTACCTCTAAAGCACAAACTACAAGGCATCGCATTTTGGGAATTGTCAATGGAGATGATTTTCAGATTATGTTTTCAGACACTCCTGGAATTATCAAACCTGCTTATGAGTTGCAAAATTCTATGATGGATTTTGTGAAATCTGCATTTGAAGACGCAGATGTGTTGATTTATATGGTAGAAGTTGGAGAGAAAGAGCTAAAAGATGAAAGTTTTTTTAATAAAGTAAAAAACGCAAAGTTTCCAGTCTTGTTATTGCTCAATAAAATCGACAAAATCACCCAAGAGTTTTTAGAAGAACAGGTGGAAATGTGGAGAGAAAAATTGCCTAATGCTGAAATTTATCCAATCTCGGCACTAAATAATTTTAATGTTTCAGAAGTGTTTCATCGCATTGTAGAGTTGTTGCCTCCATCGCCTCCATATTATCCAAAAGATGCACTTACAGATAAACCTGAGCGCTTTTTTGTAAATGAAATCATACGTGAGAAAATTTTACTGAATTACGATAAAGAAATCCCGTATGCAGTAGAAGTAGAAACGGAAGAATTTAAAGAATCCGAAGATATCATTCGTATCAAAGTGATTATTATGGTGGAAAGAGATAGTCAAAAAGGAATTATCATCGGCCATAAAGGAGTTGCGATAAAAAAAGTAGGTGTACAAGCTAGAGAAGAATTAGAAAAGTTTTTTGCCAAACAAGTACATATCGAAATGTTTGTAAAAGTCAATAAAGATTGGCGAAGCAATTCATATCAATTGAGAAGATTTGGCTATAACTCAAAATAAGAAAGAAAATATGAACAATATAGTAGCCATAGTAGGTAGGCCAAATGTTGGAAAATCTACATTTTTTAATCGTCTTATCCAAAGACGTGATGCTATAGTTGACGCGGTAAGTGGTGTTACACGCGATCGAAATTATGGAAAAAGTGAATGGAACGGAAAAGAATTTTCTGTTATTGATACAGGAGGATATGTAAAAGGTTCAGACGATATTTTCGAAGGGGAAATACGTCGTCAAGTAGAGCTCGCAATTGATGAAGCAGATGCTATTATTTTTGTAGTAGATGTAGAAGAAGGAATTACTCCAATGGATGAAGAAGTAGCTAAGTTATTGCGAAAAGTAACAAAGCCAGTACTTCTTGCCGTAAATAAGGTTGACAACGCAAAGAGAGAACAAGATGCTTTCGAGTTTTACAACTTGGGATTAGGAGATTATTTTACTATTTCAGGGATGAGTGGAAGTGGAACAGGTGATTTGCTGGATAAATTGGTAGAAGTATTACCTGAGTTGCCTGAAGTAGAAGAAGGTAAAGAAGAGTTGCCAAGATTTGCAGTTGTTGGTCGTCCTAATGCTGGAAAATCGAGTTTTATTAATGCTCTTATAGGAGAAGATAGATTTGTAGTGACTGATATCGCAGGTACTACAAGAGATGCTATTGATACCAAATACAATCGTTTTGGTTTTGAATTTAATTTAGTAGATACAGCCGGAATACGTAGAAAATCTAAAGTAAAAGAAGATTTAGAGTTTTATTCAGTAATGCGTTCTATTCGAGCAATTGAGCATTCTGATGTATGTATTCTCGTAGTTGATGCTACAAGAGGATTTGAAGGACAAGATCAAAATATATTTTGGT
>JBHBEQ010000040.1:0-16309 GCA_041785575.1 Flavobacterium sp. | reverse complement strand
TACGAAATATTCGAAGAGATTTGTGGAGCGCGTTTAACTACAAATATGGGACGTATTGGAGGTTTTGAAAGAGAATGGAGTGAAGCAGCTTGGAAAAAACTACACGATTTCTTGAATGAATTTCCTCCAGTGTGGAAAGAATTTGAAGGAATGCTTTCCCGCAATCGTATTTTTATGGTCAGAACAGTTGGTGTTGGAGGAATTGATGCAGTGCGCGCAATGGAATATGGATTTACAGGGCCAAACTTACGTGCTGCAGGAATCGATTACGACGTTCGAATCGCATCGCCATATAGCTCATACGAAGATTTTGAATTTGAAATACCAGTAGGAAAACAAGGCGATTGCTATGATCGTTTTTGTGTGAGAAATAAAGAAGTGTGGGAAAGTTTGAGCATTATTCGCCAAGCAATTGATAAGATGCCAGAAGGCCCTTATCACGCAGATGTTCCTGAGTATTATTTGCCTCCAAAAGAAGATGTATATCAAAATATGGAAGCATTGATATACCACTTCAAAATTGTAATGGGAGAAATACCTGTGCCAATAGCAGAAGTATATCATCCTGTAGAAGGTGGAAATGGGGAGTTGGGATATTACCTTATAACAGATGGAAGTCGTACACCATTCCGCTTACACTTTAGAAGACCGTGTTTTATTTATTATCAAGCATATACAGAGATTATTAAAAATTCATTGTTCTCAGATGCTTTGATAACTATGGCAAGTATGAACATCATTGCAGGAGAATTAGACGCATAAAATATTTCAAAACCAAACTCTATAAAGAGTGTTGAAACAGAACAAACAAATGGAAGTGTCAACAGTAAAACAAGAGATAAATATGACAGCAGAGTTGATGGAACGCATCAACGAATTACTGTCTCATTATCCAAACGATAAGAAAAAATCGGCTTTGCTACCCGTATTACACGCCGTACAAGACGCACACAACGATTGGTTGAGTGTAGAGCTTATGGATAAAGTAGCAGAAATCCTCAAAATTACTCCAGTTGAAGTGTATGAAGTAGTAACTTTCTACACGATGTTTAATCAAAAACCAAGAGGTAAGTATCCATTAGAATTTTGTAGAACATCTTGTTGTATGCTACGAGGATCTGATGATATGATGGAATATACTTGCGAACTTTTGGGAGTGAAAGAAGGAGAAGTTACAAGTGATGGAATGTTTTCGGTTCACGGAGTAGAATGTTTAGGAGCTTGTGGATATGCACCAATGTTGCAATTAGGAGACTTTTATCACGAAAAACTTACCAAAGAAAGCATAAAACAATTGATAGAAGATTGTAGAGCTGGAAAAATCAACTTACTATAATTTTGAGGGTATGGGAAGAAAAATATTATTAGATAAGATAGGAATTGAAGGCATCCGCAATTACGATGTTTATCGTGAAAATGGAGGATACGATGCAGTGGAAAAAGCCTTCAAAATGACACCAGATGAAATTGTAGAAGAGGTAAAGAAATCAGGGCTTAGAGGTCGTGGAGGTGCAGGATTCCCAATGGGGATGAAATGGAGTTTCATCGATAAAAAATCTGGAAAACCAAGACATTTGGTATGTAATGCCGACGAATCTGAACCAGGAACTTTTAAAGATCGCTATTTGATGGAACACATTCCTCATTTACTTGTAGAAGGAATGATTATTTCATCTTACGCACTTGAAGCAAACTTGTCATATATCTACATCCGTGGAGAATATATGTGGGTGTTCAAAATATTAGAACGAGCAATAAAAGAAGCATATGCCAACGGATGGTTAGGGAAAAATATTAAAGGTTCTGGATATGATTTAGACCTTTACGTACACTGTGGAGGAGGTGCATATATATGTGGTGAAGAAACTGCATTGATTGAATCTCTTGAAGGGAAACGCGGTAATCCACGAATGAAACCACCATTCCCTGCTGTAAGTGGATTGTGGGCAGAACCAACAGTGGTAAACAACGTGGAGTCTATTTCAAACGTGCCATGGATTATTATGAATACTGGGGATGAGTATGCCAAAATTGGAATAGGACGCTCAACAGGAACAAAATTAATTTCAGCATCAGGACACTGTAAAAATCCAGGTGTATATGAGATAGAATTAGGTCTTTCGGTAGATGAATTTATGAATTCAGATGAATATTTGGGTGGAATGATGGACAGTAGACCTCTAAAAGCACTAATTCCTGGAGGATCATCAGTGCCAATTTTACCGGAAAATCTCATTTTTAAAACAGCAAATGGTGAAGACCGTTTGATGACATACGAATCTCTTTCCGACGGAGGCTTTCAAACAGGGTCTATGTTGGGTTCTGGAGGATTCATTGTGTACAATGATACTGCTTGTATTGTTAGAAATACGTGGAATTTTTCAAGATTTTATCACCACGAAAGTTGTGGACAATGCTCTCCTTGTAGGGAAGGTACAGGTTGGTTAGAAAAAGTATTGTATCGCATCGAAAATGGACTCGGTAGAGAAGAAGATATTGAATTGTTATGGAGTATTCAATCAAATATTGAAGGAAATACAATCTGTCCACTAGGAGATGCAGCAGCGTGGCCTGTGGCAGCAGCAATCAGACATTTTAGAGAAGAATTTGAATACCATATTCGTTTCCCAGAAAAAGTAAAAGATAGAAATCATTTTACAAACGAACCAATGTCAAAAGTTAGACATTTATTGTAAAACAGTTTTTAATTATAGGAAAACGAATCAATCAAAACTCTTAATAAAAGCAAGATGAAAGTAACTATAGACGGACAAACAATAGAAGTAGAACCAGGAACAACAATCCTCGAAGCTGCTCGTAAAATGGGAGGGCCATCGGTACCACCTGCAATGTGCTACTATTCTAAACTTCAAGGAAGTGGTGGGAAATGTAGAGCGTGTTTGGTAGAAGTGTCTAAAGGAAGTGAGGCAGATCCACGTCCGATGCCAAAAATGATGCCTTCGTGTAAAACTACCGTAATGGATGGTATGGAAGTGAAAAGCATTACTTCTGAACGAGCAATGGAAGCAAGAAAAGCGGTTACGGAGTTTTTACTTATCAATCACCCACTTGATTGTCCTATCTGTGACCAAGCAGGGGAGTGTGACCTTCAAAATTTGGCTTTCGAACACGGAAGAGAAGCTACTCGTTTTAAAGAAGAAAAAAGAACTTTTGCACCTGAAAATTTAGGAAATAATATTCAGTTACACATGAATAGATGTATCCTGTGTTATCGATGTGTAATGGTTGCAAATCAACTTACTGATGAACGCGTTCACGGAGTAATGAATAGAGGAGATCACGCACAAATTTCAACATATATTTCTAAAGCTATAGAAAATGAATTTTCAGGAAATATGATTGATGTTTGTCCGGTAGGAGCTCTTACAGATAAAACATTCCGATTCAAATCGAGAGTGTGGTTTAACAAACCATATAATGCACATCGCAATTGTAGTAAGTGTTGTGGAAAAACAACACTATGGATGTTTGGAGAAGAAATTCAACGTGTTACAGCGAGAAAAGATGAATATCACGAGGTAGAAGAATTTATATGTAATGAATGTCGTTTCGAGCATAAAGATGTAAATGATTGGGTTATTGAAGGACCTCGTAAATTCGAAAAATGGTCTGTAATCAACCAAAACAACTATACGAGAGATATGAAAAAAGTGGTTATCAATACCGAAAAACAAATTTTGGAAGGTAGAGAACAAGATCGTAAAAAAATCAGTATGGTGAAAGTTCCTTTTAACAAAGAAAGTAATCAATAATAAGTCATGAACGAAACATTTATTATAGATAAAACTATTGTTATCTTGGTAGTTTTTGCTATCACAATGTTGATGGCAATGTATATGACGTTGGCAGAACGAAAAATTGCAGCTTGGATTCAAGATCGTGTAGGTCCAAACAGAGCAGGAAAAGGTGGTATTTTACAGCCTTTAGCTGATGGTTTAAAACTTTTTTCAAAAGAAGAATTTATACCGAATACGCCTAATAAATTCTTGTTTATTTTAGGTCCTTTTATTTCAATGACGGTTTCTTTGTTTACAAGTGCTGTGATTCCGTGGGGAGATAAATTAGTAATAGGAGGTAGAGAAATTATTTTACAAGCAAGTGATTTAGATGTTGCAATGCTTTTTATTTTCGGTGTACTTTCTGTTTCTGTTTACGGAATTATCATTGGTGGTTGGGCATCAAATAACAAATATTCGTTGATGGGTGCAATGAGAGCTGGATCTCAAATGATTTCTTACGAATTGGCAATGAGTTTGTCTATTTTGTCAATTGTCATGATGACAGGATCTTTGAGCTTAAAGGAAATTGCAGAACAACAATCAGGAATGCATTGGAATATTTTTTATCAACCATTGGCATTCATCATTTTTCTAGTTTGTTCATTTGCCGAAACCAATAGAGCACCATTCGATATGTCGGAAGGAGAACACGAATTGATTGGAGGATACAACTTAGAGTATTCATCAATGAAGATGGGATTTTATCTTTTTGCTGAATATGCAGCAATGTTTGTTTCTTCTGCAATTCTTGCTGTTTTATTTTTAGGAGCATACAACTATCCTGGAATGGAATGGGCAGCAGCAAATTGGGGAATTAATACAGCAAACTTAATTGGTGTAGCTGTTTTATTTGTAAAAATATTTTTCTTCATTTTTCTATTTATGTGGGTGCGTTGGACAATACCGCGTTTTCGCTACGATCAAATCATGCATTTAGGATGGAAAGGCTTAATTCCTTTGGCTATTCTAAATATGATTCTCACAGCTATAGTAATGATACTAAACAAGTAGAAAAAGAGATATTCTAAATAAAAATCGACACATTATGTCTATAGAAAATATTTCATTATCCGGAAAAAAAGTAGAAGTTACCAATAATAAAATGAATTTTTGGGAACGCTTGTACTTAATTAACATTGCAAAAGGTATGATGGTAACTTTTCGCCATATGTTTACTCGTACAGCAACTATTAAATATCCTGAACAAAAACGTACATTTAGTCCAGTTTATAGAGGACGTCATATGTTGATGAGGGATGATGAAGGGCGCGAACGTTGTACAGCGTGTGGGCTTTGTGCAGTTTCTTGTCCTGCTGAGGCAATTACGATGAAAGCAGCGGAAAGAAAACCTGAAGAGAAACATTTGTATAGAGAAGAAAAATACGCAGAAATATACGAAATCAATATGTTGCGTTGTATTTTTTGTGGATTGTGTGAAGAGGCTTGTCCTAAACAAGCTATTTATCTTACAAAATCTAAAACACTTGTTTTTTCAGATACTAATCGCACAGATTTTATCTACGGAAAAGATAAATTAGTTATGCCTTTGGAACAAGCAATCAATAATACAAAATTAGGTAAATAAGCCTATATAGAAATTACAATTCAAAAACACAATAGAATACTATGTTTCATTTTGAATCTGAGCATATATTTTAGAAGAAAAGGGAATATCGTAAAGTTCATTGAAAATTGTAATTGTTAAAAATGAATTTAAAAAAAGTATAAATATGTTGACAACTATATTTTACATTTTATCTGCTATTACACTTGGCTCAGCTTTCATGACGGTATTGAGTCGCAATCCAATTCATAGTGCTATTTGGCTAGTGGTGAGCTTTTTTAGCATAGCAGGTCATTATGCGATGTTTAACGCACAGTTCTTAGCAATGGTTCACCTTATCGTTTACTCTGGTGCAATCATGATTTTGATGTTGTTTACAGTGATGATGATGAATTTCAACAAAGAAAAATTTATGCAAAAAAAACAGATAGTAGTTTTTACAGCAGTTGTTTCTCTTTGTTTGATAGGATATGTATTGTTGGCAACTTTGCTCAAAGCACAGCCAATCATTTCAGAATATAAAGTATCTGGAGAAGATTTTCAATCGATAAAAGTTTTAGGTAAGGTATTACTCGACGAGTTTTTATTGCCTTTTGAAGCATCAGCTTTACTATTATTAGTATCAATGATTGGAGCAGTATTGATTTCGAAAAAAGATAAAAAAGATAAGAAAATAACATTATAATGCTACAGAAAATTTTACAAGAAATAGGTATAGAAAATTATATACTCTTGTCAACACTACTATTTTGTATTGGAGTGTTTGGAGTATTGTATAGACGCAATGCCATAGTGATGTTTATGTCGATAGAAATAATGTTGAACGCAGTAAACCTACTTTTGGTGGCTTTTTCAACAATGCATCAAGATGCAAACGGACAAGTGTTTGTGTTTTTTAGTATGGCTGTTGCAGCTGCTGAGGTAGCTATCGGATTGGCAATTTTGGTTGCTATTTATAGAAATATAGGTTCGATTGATATTGATAAACTTAAAAATTTAAAAGGATAATAACAGATGGATTCAAACGTACTTACACTATCATTGATTATACCTTTGATTGGATTTTTAATTAATTTTTTCCTTGGTAAAAAACTAGGTAAATCTTTAACAGGAACGATTGGTACACTTGCTGTAACAGCTTCGTTTTTGATTACAACAATGTTGTTTTTCCAAGTAAAAGAATCTGTCGAAGGTATCCGAGTAACTCTATTTGAATGGATGGAAATAGGAACATTAAAAATAGATTTTGGGTTCTATTTCGATCGTTTGTCGGTGTTATGGCTTTTGTTTGTAACAGGAATCGGAGCTCTGATACACCTTTATTCTACTGCCTATATGAAAGAAGACGAAAACTTTCATAAGTTTTTCGCATATCTAAATTTATTTGTCTTCTTTATGATGGTTTTAGTAGCAGGAAGCAATATGTTGATGATGTTTATCGGATGGGAAGGAGTTGGATTGTGTTCCTATTTACTCATTGGATTTTGGCATCAAAATCAAAATTACAACGACGCTGCTAAGAAAGCATTTATAATGAACAGAGTAGGGGATTTAGGATTTTTGATAGGAGTATTTATTATAGTTTATCTATTCGGAACAATTGATTTTGTTGAATTGAGAATAGCTTCAAAAGGTATCACTCTTTCTTCATTGCCATTACTATCTGGTGCAACTCTTGCGTTATTTGTAGCTGCTACAGGTAAAAGTGCACAGTTACCTCTTTATACTTGGTTGCCTGATGCAATGGCGGGACCAACACCTGTTTCTGCTTTGATTCACGCTGCAACGATGGTTACAGCAGGTATCTATATGATTACACGTTTAAATTTCTTCTTTGATAGTACAGAAAATGTTCAATTAATCATTGCTGTAGTTGGAGCAATTACTTCAGTTCTTGCCGCATCTATTGGTTTGGTTCAAAACGATATCAAAAAAGTTTTAGCATATTCTACTGTATCTCAATTGGGACTAATGTTTTTAGCATTAGGACTTGGAGCATACGAAATTGCAGTATTTCACGTTATTACACACGCATTTTTCAAAGCTTGTTTGTTTTTAGGTTCTGGTTCGGTTATCCACGCGGTAGGAGGAGAACAAGATATGAGGCATATGGGAGGTTTGAAAAAATATATGAAAATTACGTATGCAACCTTTATGATATCGTCTTTAGCAATATCAGGTATTCCACCTTTTTCAGGATTTTTCTCTAAAGATGAAATTTTGATGACAGCATTCCATCACAATATAGTGTTATATGTATTAGGTTCGTTAGCATCTATAATGACAGCTTTTTATATGTTCCGTTTAATGTATCTAACTTTTTTCAATGATTTTAGAGGAACAGAAGAACAAAAACATCACTTACACGAAAGTCCTGCTAGTATGACTTTCCCTTTGATAGTATTGGCAGTATTGGCTATTGTTGGAGGAGTAATTAGTCTTCCTGGAAATAGTTGGTTGAATGATTATCTAGCACCAATTATCGAAAACAACGCCGCATCTCATCCACACCATCTTGGAACTACTGAGTATGTATTAATGGGAGTTGCTGTAATTGGAGCATTAATAGGAATAGGATTGGCGTATTCAAAATACATTAAAAACAAAGAAGTTCCTGCAAATGATAATATGGTATCAGGATTTTCTAAGGTATTGGCAAATAAATATTATATCGATGAGATATATATGTGGCTTGTTGTAACTCCTTTGAATGCTTTAGGAAGTTTCTTTAAAAAAGTAGTTGATTTGATACTTTCTAAAATAGTATATGGATTAGGAAGTATCGCAGACGAGCTTTCAAATGAAGGTAGAAAAGTGCAAAATGGAAGTATAGGTTTATATATGTTTGCATTTGTTTTGGGAGTTTGTGCTATAATTTATTATTTATTTTTAGCTAGATAATTTATAAGATATGAATGTAATAGTTATCTTAATTACACTTTTAGTCGGAGCAATTGTAACTTTGATTTTCGGCAAAAAAATGGCTTTTAAAACAGCTGTTTCCTTCAGTGTTGTGTCATTTGTTTTTACATTGTTGTCGTTGAATGCATTTGTTCAAAATACAGATGTTTCATACGTAGCTCAATGGATGAAACAACCAAATATTTCGTTTGCATTAAAAGCTGATGGATTGAGTATGTTGATGCTTTTGCTCAACACAACTCTGACTCCTATAATTTTGTTGGTTTCTGCAAAACGAGAGTGGAAAAATCCTCATATTCTTTATTCGTTAGTTCTTTTTATGTCATTTGCTATGGCAGGAACGTTTTTAGCATCTGATGGATTTTTATACTATATATTCTGGGAACTATCGTTATTGCCAATTTTCTTCATTGCATTATATTGGGGAGATGGTACAATGAAAGACAGAAAACCAGCAATTCTAAAATTCTTCATTTATACATTTGCAGGTTCATTGTTTATGTTAGTTGCATTTGTATATTTATACAGATACGCAGGGTCTTTTATGTGGAATGATTTCCAACTTTTAAATCTTTCGGCAAACGAACAAACTTGGATATTCTTAGCATTTTTCCTTGCTTATGCAATTAAAATTCCTGTATTCCCGTTCCATACTTGGCAAGCAGATACTTATCAAAAAGCTCCTTTCTTCGGAACGATGCTTTTGTCTGGTATTATGCTTAAAATGGGATTGTACTCTGTTTTAAGATGGCAATTACCTATAACAAGAGGAGTAGACCCATCTGTGTTGAATATTGTAATTGTACTTTGTTTGATTGGAGTAGTTTATGCTTCGTTAATCGCTTTAAAGCAAAGTAATCTAAAACGTCTTCTTGCTTATTCTTCTATGGCACACGTAGGATTGATTGCAGCAGGAGCTTATACATATACAGAAGCAGGTTATCAAGGAACAATTGTTCAAATGTTAGCACACGGTGTAGTGGTTGTGGCATTGTTCTATTTAGCAGAAATTTTATATACTCGTTTCGGAACATACAACATTTATGAAATGGGAGGTATTCGTTCGCAAGCAATAAAATTCACATCTTATTTTATGATTTTTATGTTTGCCTCTATCGGTCTTCCTGGTACTTTTAGTTTCATAGGAGAGTTTTCATTGTTGTTAGGATTGTCAAAATATAGTCTAGTAGCTGCAATTCTTGGAGGAACTACGATTATTTTAGGAGCTTATTATATGATGAAAATGTTCCAAATTGCAGTTTTAGGAAAACAAAACGAAAAAACGTTTGCAGATTTATCTACAGGTGAACAAACTATTTTATTTGTTCTTGCTGCAATTGTTATTTTCTTCGGAATCTTTCCTAAACCAATCATTGATTTGATAAACTTAGTATAATAATACAGTGCACCTACTGATATCAAAAACATTCAATACTATATGAATACATTAATAGCATTAACAGGATTGACCATTTTGGTTTTGATTTTAGAAATTATCAATTTACGCAAAATTATTATTCCTGTAACGATAGTTGGATTATTGGGAGCTTTCGGAATATCGATTAGTGAAATAGGCATTCAAGCTTCTTATTTCCACAATATGATTGCAGTAAACACTACTACAACTCTTTTTTCAGCGTTGTTTATCTTATTAGCTGTGTTTCTTGTAATGATGAGTGAATCTTTTTACCAGCCAAAATACAATAAAATTGCGGACTACATTTCTATTAAACTTGTTCTCTTGATTGGAGCAATTGCAATGGTAAGTTTTGGAAATCTTGCAATGTTTTTCTTGGGATTAGAAATCTTATCTATTTCCCTTTATATACTAGCAGCTAGTGATTATCAGAATATACGTAGCAATGAAGCAGGGATGAAGTATTTCTTAATGGGGGCTTTTGCTTCTGGATTTGTACTTTTTGGAATTGCATTGTTATATGGAGCAACAGCATCATTTGATTTGCAAGTGATTCAAGAAACTATGAAAAATGGTGCACCAGCTTGGGCATCGATTGGAATTGTTTTAGTTACAATCGGATTATTGTTTAAAATAGCTGCTTTCCCTTTTCATTTTTGGGCTCCAGACGTGTATCAAGGTTCCCCAGCTCTTACAACAGCTTTAATGAGTACATTAGCAAAGATTGCTGCAATTGCAACATTGTACAAATTTGTTCATACTTTACAATCGCAACATTCAGAATATCTAAGTATGATTCTTGTGATAATTTCTATAGCTACGATGTTTGTAGGTAACATTTTAGCTTTAAGACAAGAAAACATTAAAAGAATGTTGGCATATTCTGGTATCTCTCACGCTGGATTTATGATGATGACTTTATTCTTGTCACAAGGTGGAGATGCACAATTGTTGTATTATGCTTGTGCATACGGTTTTGCTGGAATTGCTGCTTTTGCAGTAATTTTAATGGTATGCCAAGGAAAAGAAGATGAAGTTCTTTCTCACTTTAGAGGTTTAGGTAAATCACAACCTGTTTTAGCTGTTGTGTTTTCTTTGGCATTACTTTCAATGGCAGGAATACCAATCTTAGCAGGATTCTTTGCAAAGTTTATACTTTTTACAGAGGTGATAAAAGAAGGATATATATTCTTAGTAATATGCGCTGTAATTAATTCTATTATATCTGTGTATTATTACTTCAAAGTTATCGTGTTGATGTTTTCTAAAACACAAGAAGAGGAACAAGAACAACAAATAGCTTTTTCGATTTATAGTCTAGTGGCTATACTCGCAATAGCTTTAAATATCCTTATCGGAATCTATCCAGATTTGATATTACAACTTATATAATGATTTAAAAACCATCCAAAACGGATGGTTTTTTTATTTAATCGTAGAAGTTGAAAAGTGTTAATTAAAAGTTAATTTTTTTTTTTTTTTTTTAATAGTTGTTTATATTCGTATAGACTTAATTTTAAATATATTAAATATGAAAAGAAAAAACGTTTTTGTAAGTCTTTCTTTAGCAGTAATGGGAGGGCTATTGGTATCATGTGAAAGTGAAACTTTTTCAAACGAGAAAGAAACAGAGCAAACTTTACAAACGAAAGTTAGTACTACAGAGGAGAATGAAGATGTTGTTTTATTCGAGAATACAGAAGAATTAATCGAATTTTATGATGCACTAAGTGAAGGAGATATTCTTCTTATTCAAGGAATAAATAGCAAGGTGTTTATTATTAGTCAAAAAAGTAATTCTTTAGAAGGAGAGAGGTCTGTTCTATCAAAACCTAAATACGATTTCGAAACGAAAAAGAAAATAGAGTTTGCGAAGTGGTGCGACAAGCAGCTAGAAGCTGGTAAAAAACTACTTGTAGGAAAAAATGCAGACGGCACTTATTGGGCAATTATAGTTAAGTAAGTAAACGTTTGTTCATGCAGTAAAAAAAGCTGTCCAGAAAGGGCGGCTTTTTTGGTGATTAATTTTGCAAGTTCGGGTGTTTTGTTAAAGATTGTTACGAACTGCGATTTGCTAGCCACTTTATCGCAATTGGTATGGCGGTTAAGCCTGTTCTTTCATATAATTTAAAATCATACTTTATATTTATATATTTGAATGTTGTGTGCAAAATATTTTAAAATCCGTTTATTAAAATTTAGTTACATATTTTTTGTGATAGTACTCAATTCTTGCTGCGATACATTTTGTGAGCGTGAAAAATATGCAACTTCTTTAATTGAGAAAATTGAAAATTATAAAATGAAGTTTGGTAGGTATCCGGAAAATTTAGATGTTTTCCATATCAAAGAAAACGAAGATTCTCCTGCATTTTATACAAAAACTTCTGATTCAACTTATATAGTTTGGTACTCATTAGGTTTTGAAAGTAAAGTTTATGATTCAATGACAAAAAAATGGAATGTCAAAGATTAGTATTTTTTTATTACACCAACCTGTTCTACATTTAGGAAAGAATAAAATAAAAAGATTGTCCAATCGATTTAAAAATTCGAACATTTATTAATTATCCCGCAAAGTAGTTATCATAAACTACTTATTTGTATCACTTTTATAATAAAGTACAAATTTGATTAATGATAATCAAAAAAGAAAGCCTAATCACGTTTGCTTACCGTAATTGCCTATTTGCGAAATAGATAAAAAACTTGTTGTTTAAGCTTGGTCATGGTGCTTATTCAATAATATTGTAGGAAATGTTGTTCAGATTCATTTGCAATTTCTCCTAGTTAGATTTCATAAAGGTTATTATAAAAGAAAAAGTAGTACAAAAAATGAAATTCGTACTGCTTTATTATTGTTTATTAAAATAAAGAAACTAATAAATAATTATACAAAGAATTTAAACCAAAAGGTTACAACCTCTGATGTCGGAATGATCAAATCTTCCAAGAATTTCAAAAGTGCCATTGTCGTATTTTTTGCCTAAATCTTGAGTAGCTATAAAACTACAAGAATGATAATTAGCGAGGTCTATTACATTAACTCCACCTGTTTTTCCATTTGAAATTAAATGAAAAGGGTCTTCGGTATCTCTTATGAGAATATTCATCCAAGGAGGGCATTCAAAAATACCATCTCCAAACGAATAAGCTTGAGATAGCAACTCTGTCATTCCATATTCAGAATGTATTTTATCTACTCCAAAACCTTTACAGAGTAATTGGTGAAGTTCTTCTCTAATCATTTCTTTGCGCTTCCCTTTCATACCGCCTGTTTCCATAATTATTGTGTTTTTTAGAGAAAAATTTTCTTTTTCAATGAGGTCTAAAAGAGCGTAGGTTACTCCAATTAGTAAAACATTTTGTCCGTCAGAGTCTAGCTTTTTTAAATGTGAAGAAAGCAAGTCGTAATCGCGAAGGTAAAATCCACTTTCAGGTCTGTTGCTATTTTTAATTAAATCATCACCCATAAAAACAAGAGAACACCCCTCTCTTTCTAGATAAGAAGGAAGAAGAGCAAGAATTACATAGTCTTCTATATTTCCATAAAAATGAGAAAAAGCACTCTGAAAACTTTTGATGTAAAAATTAAGGTCTGCAACGTGATGCTTTGAAGTAATCATACCTGTAGTTCCGCTGCTACTAAATGTTATTTCCGGTTGTAGATTTTTCGAAATAATTTCTTTGTTTTTAAAAAATTCTATAGGCAAGAAGGGTATATCCTCTATGGTTTTTACGTTTTCAGGCGTTCTTTTTACAAAATTGCAATATTGGTTGTAAATGATATTGTTTGTGTATTGATGACGAAAAATTTTCATTGTGAGTTTGTGAAACTCTTTATTAGATTGTATAGAGATTATATCTGTTGCTGTCAATTCGGTCATTGTTTTTTTTTGCAAAGGTAAAAAAGACTATTGAAGATTGTGATTTTATGGTAATATATCTGATGTAATATAGTATTTGTGATAAGGTTTAATGAATTACTAAAGAAGAAAGTTTGGATATTTTTGTATCTTTGGGCTTTACTAAATTGTATTTCGTATGAAAAGAATTATCACTAGTATTATTTTACTTGTATCGTGTACGTTGTTTGCTCAACAAGGAGGGATGTGGATACCGTCTTTGTTAAAGGGAATGAATGAGAAAGAAATGAAAAGCCTAGGGATGAAAATGTCGGCATCTGATATATATGATGTTAATCATTCGAGCTTGAAAGATGCTGTGCCACATTTTAATGGAGGGTGTACAGCAGAAGTGATATCTCCTCTAGGGTTGTTACTTACAAATCACCATTGTGGCTATGGGCAGATACAATCTCATTCTACAGTAGAAAACGATTATTTGCAAGATGGATTTTGGGCAAAAAGCTTTGACGAAGAATTGCCAAACAAAGATTTAGATGTAACATTTATCATCAGTATTCACGATGTTACAAAAGATGTAATGAATGGTATAGATGCTTTGTCAAATGAAGCAGAAAAGAAAAAACTTATAGAATCAAATATTCAAAAAGTACAAACAACTTTTAAGAGAGAGTCGTGGCAAAATGTAATGATACGAACGTTCTACGAAGGAAATCAATATTTACTATTTGTAACAGAAACTTTTGAAGATGTTCGTTTAGTAGGAACACCACCTTCATCTATCGGGAAATTTGGTTCGGATACCGACAATTGGGTTTGGCCAAGACATACAGGAGACTTTGCATTTTTCAGAATTTATGCAGATAAAAACAATAGACCTGCAAAATATTCAAAAGACAATGTACCTTATAAACCTAAGCATTATTTTCCAATCTCTATTGGAGGAGTAGAAGAAAACGATTTTACTCTAGTTTTCGGATTTCCAGGAAAAACACAAGAATATTTACCATCTTATGCAGTAGAACAAATTGTAAATGAATTGAATCCTGCTAAAATCGAAATACGAGACAAAGCCTTAAAAGTGGCAGATAAATATATGAGAGAAGATCAGGCAATCAAAATTCAATATGCTTCTAAATATGCAAGTATTGCAAATTATTGGAAAAAATGGATAGGAGAGAGCCAAGGATTGAAAAAATCAGATGCTGTAAAAATCAAAAAAGATTTCGAGAAAGATTTCGTTCAGAAAGTAAAGAATGCTAAAAAAGAAAGTCAATACGGAAATTTACTTCCTCAATTTGAAAAACTATACGCAGAGATCGCTCCATACACACTTGCTCGTGACTATTTTATGGAAGTTGTATTGCGAAACAATGAATTATTGCAAGTAGGGTTTCAATTATACCAATTCGAAAATATTATAAACAGCAAAGGAGCACAAGCATACAACGATAGAAAAGAAGTTTTACTATCTCGTTTCGAAGAATTGTATAAAGATTATAATGTACTTGTAGATAAAGGAATTTTTGAAGAAATTATTGCATTGTATGGAAAGAAAGCGCCATCAAGCTTGACTCCAGATATTATTAAAAACAAAGATTATGCTGCATTTACAAACGAAATTTATTCAAATACATCACTAACTTCGTTTGAAGGAATAAAAAAAATGTTTGCAAATGATGTCGAGGGGTTCAAAAAAGCACTTGCAAACGATAAAGGTTATCAATTAGCAAAGTTATTGGGTGAAAATTATTTCAATAATATAGCACCTGTTCATGATAAAATCAATACAGAAATATCTGGATTACAAAGAGATTATATGAAAGCACAGTTGGAATTATATCCAAACGCTAGAATTTTCCCTGATGCGAATAGTACTTTACGCGTAACTTATGGTAAAGTGAAAGGTTATGAACCAAAAGATGCTGTGAAGTATGAAGCAGTAACTTATCTAGATGGTGTTATGGAGAAATACATACCGGGAGATTACGAATTTGATGTGCCTCAAAAATTAATACAATTATATAATAGTAAAGATTTTGGTAGATACGCAGACAAGAACGGAAAATTACCAGTAAACTTTATTGGAACGAATCATACAACAGGAGGAAACTCTGGTTCACCAGCAATAGATGCACACGGAAATCTTATAGGATTAAATTTTGATAGAGTTTGGGAAGGGACTATGAGTGATATTCATTACGATCCTTCAATTTGTCGAAATATTATGGTGGATACACGATATATTTTGTTTGTTGTAGATAAATTTGCGAACGCTCAACGTTTAATAAACGAGATGAAAATTGTAAAACCTAAGAAAAATAAGAGGTCAAAGAATTAATTTTCAGCGTGATAAAAAAAAATAAAAAAAAATATCAAGATTAGTTTTGTATGTGGATTTTTTTATATCTTTGTCCCAATAATAATTAACTTTATAATCTAGAAAAAAATGAAAAAATTAGTATTATCATTGGCATTAGTAGCATCTGTAGCTTTAGTGTCTTGTAAAGAAACTGCTAAAGAAGCTGCAACTGAAACTGCAACTGAAGCTGCTGCTGAGGCAACTGAAGCTGCTGCTGAGGCAACTGAAGCTGCTGCAACTGCAACTGAAGCTGCTGCAACTGAAGCTGAAGCTGCTGCAACTGAAGCTGCTGCAACTGCAACTGAAGAAGTAAAAGCTGCTGCTGGAGAAGTAAAAGCTGCTGCTGAAGAAGTAAAAGCTGCTAACTAATTATCTTAT
>JBHBEQ010000039.1:0-15424 GCA_041785575.1 Flavobacterium sp. | reverse complement strand
TTATCTTGATTAAACTTTCTCCTAAAAAAGGTGGTTATGTAAATGGTTTTGGTAGTGCTTATTTTGTGAACGAAAACCTTGAAGTTGTAGAACACAGAAATGATGTAAACCACCAAACTAAGTAAGCATTTCAAAGATTTATATGTTGTTGTAAATTAGTACAACAATCTATTTCTTAGCATAATAAACCCCGAATTTTGGCTATTGTCCGAAACTCGGGGTTTTCTTTTAATTCCTCAAAAATAAATCTAAAATTATCGGCTTTACAATAATGCATCTTAAAGAAATCTTTATTAAAGAAACAATTGCGTTACTTTGTTCTTCACATAATCAAGACTAAAAAAGTCCTGAAGTATGAATTTATGGACTTTTTGCTATTTTTTAAATTTCTCCAAGAGATTTTTTCTCTATCCATCCTTGCTCTAAATTCGGCAAAGTAACTTTATACCATTTAGAAGTTTGTTCTAATATAGACACTTTTGTTCCGGAATGAATAACTTTTATATTTTTTGCAGAAGTTCTAGGTTCTTGCTTGATTTCTGCTTTTGGTTCTAAAACTATTGCCAATCGCTGACTTTCTTCAAATTGCTTCATATATAAAGCAAAGAAAACAGAAAGAGCAGCTAAAACGAAAAATAACACCGAACTTCCTAAAAACGCTCTCTTTAATGTTGAAGTCTGTAGAAAAAAATAAGCTACAAACGAAACTAGTACCAACATGGAAAAAATCAGTGCGATATAGGCCCAATAAATTGTTTCAAAAAAACCAATCATATTATAGAAAACCTCACCACCACTATATCTTTTTTTAGTTTCAAAATTGTCTAAATTCAGTTTTTGCGCAAATTTTAAATTACTCAATGCTTCATTAAATTCAGGGTCTATTTTTAATGCTTTTTCATAATTGTAAATAGATTTTCCTGCATTTTGCAACTTGTAATATGCATTTCCAAGATTAAAATAAATTTCTTTTGATGGATTTTCAATCGCACTTTGTTCCCATAAATCAATTGCAGATTGGTAATCTTTGTTTTGATAAAACTTTTCTGCTTGTTTCAAAACATCACTTTGTCCAAAGGTCAAATGCACAAAAGTTATTAAAAATAACCATATTAATTTCTTCATCATTTTTTGAATTGTTTTTGTAACTGTGTGATTAATTCTGCTGCAGATTGATAATCGCTTTTCATTGTTTGGATATCAAATGGGGAATAACGAGCCATCTCACATACAGCCTTTATACGCATAAATTCAGAAATAAATGATTGTTCTATTCCTTTTTCTAAAAGAAGTTCCTCTATATTTTCACTACTCATTTCAGATGTTTCTATCTTTAATTTTGCCTTTAAGAAATTGTGCAAACATCTCTCAAGTGATTCATAAAATGCTTCTTTTTGTCCGATTTTTTTTCTGGCTTCAGATAGATATTTACTAACTAATCTATTGTTTTTTCGCAACAATATTGCTTCTGTATCTTTTGCTTTATTTTCTCTATATTTTGAAACCAATACTATGGTAGGAATCGCTAATAATGGAGACAAAAATAAAATCCAAAACCAATTGGTGTCTAATATGTTTTTATCTTTTGAAACAGCAGATGGTTTTACTTGAAGAATATCAAAAAAAGTATCTGATTTTTTTATGTCTTTTTCATTTTCAACATTGGTTGGCAATTCTGCACCTTCTGTTACATCAATAACGATTTCTTTACTTGTTATGGTCTTATACGTTTTAGTTTTTGTATCAAAATAACTAAAACTCATTGGTTCTATAGTGTATTTTCCTTTGTATTGAGGAACAATCACATATTTTTCTGTTTTGCTTCCTTGCATCCCAACACTCAAGTCTTTAGTGATATTTTCAACCAATTCAGGATCGTATATCTCTAAAGCAGATGGAGCTACAGGTTTTGGCAACGAAAACAACTGAAGGTTTCCTTTTCCTTTGACAGATACTGTGAGCTCAAGCGTTTCATTTGCTTTTAGCGTAGTTTTATTAGCCGAAACTTCAAAATTTAAATCTCCAACTGCCCCAGAAAAATCTGCAGGTTGATTGTGTAATGGAAGTGGTTTTACTTGTATCACTTGACTTCCTGTAGAAAATACTTTCTTTGATGTAATCACTTCAGGCTGTCCAAAGAAATCATATCTTCCGGTCATTTCTTCAACCAGCATTTCCATTTCTAAAGGTTCTATTACTAACTTCCCTTCTTTTTGAGGCATCAATACCGAGCGTTTTACAATTGCCATTCGATATTCTTTTCCTTTATACTGTGCAATTTGCACTTTCATTTCTTCGTTAGATTCTGAATGATTCCAAAAATTTGTAAACTTTGGAATACTCAGAGGATTCATCGCACGGATTCCCGATTGGTGGCTTACATATAATTTATAAGTAACCGTAATTGGCTCGTTTAAATATGGTTGATTATTAGACACCTCTGCCACAAGATGTATCCCTTTTCCTATTTTTGACTCATCGAGTTTTGGCTGCTGCACCATTTGTGGTTCATCTTCTCCAAAAAACTGTGCCCAAACACTTTGAGGTTGTCTTCTTGGTGCCTCTTTTACAGCATCTCCTACTTTTACTTTTACTGGTTGTGTTTTGTACAATTTTCCTTCGTACTCAATTGTTGCTGGACCAATAGTAAAGACCCCCTTCTTTTTTGGAATTAATACGAATGAAATTCCTTTTTGAAAACTGTGTTTTCCATTAATCCAAGAATTATTATAACTATAGTTTGGACCTCCAATTATTTGAAAATCGTTAAACAACGGAGGAGAGAAATTATCTGCATCTGCATTAATTACAAAAGTCACCTCTACTCGTTGATTGATTCCTATTTCTTCTTTATTTAATTGTGCTTTGAAAACCACTTGTGCAAAAATAGAAAATGGCATCAATAACAAATTGAAAAGAAAAATAAACATTGTTTTTTTCATACTACCAATCTTTTTTTCTTGCTCCATTTACTGGTGTTTCTTGAGTCTTGTTATTTTTATTATTAATGCGGTCTCTTAACTGTTTTTCTTTTTGATCAAGTGCTTTTAAAACATTGTCTATCTGTTGCTTTTCCTGATCTTGTTTTTTCTGTTGTTGATTTTGTTTGTTATTTTCTTTATTCTCGTCTTTTGAATCTTTGTTTTTATCTTTATTCTCTTGATTCTTATTATTATCCTTATTGTCGTTTTTAGGGTCTTTAGAGTTGTTTTTGTTTTGATTATCTTGGTTGTCATTATTGTTGTTACCTCCTCCCCCTTGGTTGTCTTTATTTTGTTGTTTTGCTAAAGCGTAATTATAACGTGTTTGTTCATCGTTTGGATTATTTTTCAAGGCATTTTTATATGCTTCTTCTGCTTTTGCATAATCTTTTTTCTTCATATAAGCATTTCCAAGATTGTGCAAAATTCGATGTTTTTGTTCTTTGTTTTTAGCTGATTTTAAAGCATTTTGATACCCTACAATTGCTTCCGAATTTTGAGATTGTCTATATATTGCATTAGACTGGTTATACAATCCATTTTCTTTTTGTGCAGCTTCTTTTGTTGCGTTTCTAAAGTTTACCTCTGCATCAGCATATTTTTTCAACAAATACTCTTGGTTTCCTTTAACCAAATCACGGTTGCCGTTTTGTGCAAAATTTACAAACGAACACAAGAAACATAAAAAGATGATATATTTTCTCATGTGATTATTATTTTTCGTTAAACAAGTTCCATCTTTGCAGCCACGATGTTTTGCGTTCAAATACAAATGTATCTAATAACAATACCACTAATGCAATGACAATAAACCACTGAAATTGTGATTGAAAATCGGAAACTTGCTGTGATTCAAAATCTGTTTTTTCGATTTTCTCTACGTTTTTTTCTATAAGATTCACCACTTCATTAGTATTGCTTCCATAGATGAAAGTTCCACCTGTGGATTTTGCAATATCTTCTAAAGTTTCTTTATTTAGTTTGGTAACAACGTTCATTCCGTCGAAGTCTTGTTTATACGAAACAATTCTTCCGTTTTCCTTTATAGGAATTTGTCCTCCGGCTTCTGTTCCAACTCCAATTGTAATAATTTTAATACCTTTATCCTGAGCAATTTTTATTGCTTCTTGTATATTCTCTTCGTGGTCTTCACCATCAGATATCAAAATCATCAATTTACTTGTTTTGGGATCATCAAAATAATTGCTTCCCATTTCAATTGCATTGCTCAAAGCTGTACCCATAGACGAAACCATATCGGTATTCAAGTCTTGAATATACATTTTTGCCAAACTATAATCTGTAGTAATTGGCAATAGCGGAAAGGCTGTTCCTGCATATCCTACAACTCCTACTCTATCGCTAGACAAGTGATTGATTATTTGAGTTGCCAATTGTTTTGCTTTAGCCATTCTGCTTGGAGCAATATCTTCTGCAAGCATACTTTTAGAAACGTCTATTGCAAAAACAATATCGATACCTTGACGCTTTACCGTTTCTAATTCTGTCCCTATTTTTGGATTGACCAAAGCAAATGTTAGAAAGAATACAATAATGGCAAACAATATCGTTTTTAAGAGATTTTTTCTTTTAGATATCTCTGGTGCCAAACGCTCCAAAGCAGATACACTTCCAAAGCGTTCTATTGCTTTCTTTCTCCATTTTAGATTCCATATAAACAGCAAACCTATCAATGGTATAAGAAGTAATAATATAAAATAATATTTTTGTTCTAATTCCCACATAACCAACTAAACAATCCCTTTAAAAAGTGTTTTTCTTAATACATATTCTACCAGCAACACTAAAAGTGCAGTGAGTGCGAATACTCTAAACAATTCGTTGCGTTTTACAAACTTTTGTTCATCAATTTTTGTTTTTTCGAGCTTATTAATCTCCTCGTAAATTTGTCCTAAAGAATTTTTATTTGTTGCTCTATAGTAAATACCTCCTGTAGTCTTTGCTATGTCTTTCATCAAATTTTCGTTGATATTTACTTTTACTTTTTCATATCTGAATGTTCCGTCTGGCAATAATTCTACTGGTGATTCTGCCATACCACTTGAACCAATTCCTATGGTATAAACTTTTATTTTATGTGTTTTAGCAATCTCAGCAGCCATCATAGGGTCTATCATTCCTGCATTATTATCCCCATCGGTCATTAGAATAACCACTTTACTTTTTGCCTGACTATCTCGCAAACGATTAATTGCAGTTCCTAATCCAACACCAATTCCTGTTCCATCTTGAATTATTCCATCGTATTTTATATCATCAATTGCATGGATAACTACAGTTTTATCACTTGTTACTGGAACTTTGGTATATGCCTCCGATGCATACACAACCACTCCAAAACGATCTTCTGTTCGTTCCATCACAAATTGTTTTGCAACTTCTTTAAGAGCTTCTAATCGATTAGGTTTAAAATCTCTTGAAAGCATCGAGCTAGAAACGTCTGTTGCCAAAACAATATCAATACCGTTGGTTGATTTTGTTTTGCTGTGGTTTTCTACCGATTGCGGACGTGCCAATGCAATAATCAACATAGCAATTGCAAATAATCGCAAAATGATCAACCTTGGATGCCATTTTTCTAATTGGGTTTTATATTGCTTAAACCCCTCTATATTACTGACTTTGATAGCAACTTTTTCTTTGTTTCTATTCTTATACCAAAACCAAAATACAATTGGAATAAGTAACAGTAACCAAAAAAAATGTGGATGTAAGAATGTGATATTGTTCATTTTATTCCGTTGCGTTTAATTGAATAGATTCAAAAACTCTGCTTGCTATTTTTTGTCCATAAGTATCGCCTTTTTTCCAAAAAACGTGTACTTCTTGTACGGCATTTTCTCTTACAAAAATATACGTTTCAAACTGATATTCTTGTTCTTCATCTTCTGCAGACATTTTTGCTTTGAAAGTACCCGTAGCACGCAATCCATTAATAGATTCTTGTTCAAATTTCTCTACCTCTGTTTTTGTATCTTTTGCATTAAGTGTTTTTTCAAATACTTTTAATTTGTGTTTATACACCTCTTCTACATCCAAAGTTTCTTCTTTTTCTTGTTTTGGAATTATAGAGGTTTCTACATCAATTACCAAATGCGTATTGGCATTGTGATATGTAAAATGTGCTATATCACTCTCTTTGTCTTTAACCATCTTAGGCATACGAACCAACGCTTCTGGAGTTTCTATTTTCAAAGCTGGCGAACCATAGACACTTTCTACCCATTGTTTATTGAATAGTTTTTTATTTGACTGTAACCATCCAAAATCAAAAGTGGTAAACGTATAACAAACAGCTACTGTCAACATTAAAACGGAAGAAACCCCTATTGGTATCCAAGTACGTATATTTTTTCTGCGTTTATATCTTTGTTCTCTCAAGCGTACTCTTTGCGATTGTTCTTCCGCAAATTTTGGCATTGCTTCGTCGATATTTTTGGATATTTTTTCAATAGTCGTACGATCTTCATAAATTTGCTCGTATGCTGGTTCTGATTTTGCAAACTTCACCAAATCTGCAGTTTGCAAAACTTTTTTCAATTCATTTACGACATCTTTAGATATTTTTATTTTTTTAGTCTTAATATCATTCATCAGCAAAGGAATGAGCTCAGAAGTAGTCATTTCTTTTGCCGGAATTTCAAATACTTCTTCTATATAATCTCTTGCAATTTCAGTAATTTCGGAATAATATCCTTTTACATTGCCTTCGATTATCATTTTCTTTTGGTCTAATTCTTCTAATTTCTTAGTAGCTTTTTCCAATGGCGTACGAAACAAATCGTCTTCTGTAAGGTTTTTGTTTTGTATTTTTCGAATGATGAAATAACTCAAAACACCTAATAATAAAGAAACTACCAAGCCTACAATATAATACCATATGGTAAAATCATCGGTAGATGTTCCCATATTTTCTTTAATATCATACATTGGCTGTTTTAAAGTATCTACAACAACTCCTTGTACTTTAATCGAAAACAAATCTGTTTGGTGATTTTTCCCATTGATAAATACTGCTTGTCTGGGAAGAACAAATGTTCCTGAATCAAATTGCGTAAGTAGGTATTTTTTTACGAAAGTTGTTTTTTCGTTTTCTCTAATGGTATCTACTGGCATAGATTCTATCACTTCGAATTTTCCAAGTGTATCGGATTGTGGAAATACTATCTTAGATTGTTCGTTAGCTTGTACTTTTATGATATACTCTAAAGCTCCACCTATTTTTATTTCCTTTTTTTCTACACTTGCCTGTACATTTTGCTGTGCAAATGTGGAAAAAACGCATCCAAAAAATACAATTAATATATAGTAATACAGACCTTTGTTCATATTTATCTAGCTTTAAAATAAGCAAGTAATTTTTTTACATAACTCTCTTCTATGTCACAAGAAATCACTCCTGCTCCAGTTTTACTGAAGGTTGATTGGAAATATTCTTGTTGTTCCACAAAGTGCTTCTTATAAGCATTTTGCATTTCTGTATTTGCAGAGTTTACATATTGTTGTTCCCCTGTTTCCGCATCTTCTACTAACACAAATCCAATGTTTTCCCACGCTACTTCTCTTTTGTCATAAACTCGAATTCCAGTAACATCGTGTTTTTTTGCGACAATTTTTAGGTTATGTTCGTATTTATCTCCCATAAAATCAGAAATCAAAAATACGATGGCTTTTTTCTTCATTACCTTATTGAGATATTCCAAGGCAAAAGAAATATTGGTTTGATTACTCTTTGGAGTAAATTCTACCAATTCTCTAATTATTCTCAAAATATGCGACTTTCCTTTTTTAGGAGGAATAAAAAGTTCGATTTGATCTGTAAACAAAATCAACCCAATCTTATCGTTATTGGTAGTAGCAGAAAAAGCAAGTGTTGCCGCAATTTCTGTTGCAATTTCGTTCTTGAAATTTTCTGAAGAACCAAACTTTTTTGAGCCACTTATATCAACCATTAGCATCACGGTCAATTCGCGTTCTTCTTCAAAAATTTTCACATAAGGTTCGTTGTATTTTGCCGTAACATTCCAGTCGATAGCACGTACATCATCTCCATATTGATATTGTCTTACTTCTGAAAAAGACATTCCTTTGCCTTTAAAAGAAGTACTATATTCGCCTGAAAAAATGTGGTCGCTAAGTCTTTTGGCTTTTATTTCGATTTTGCGAACTTTTTTTAGAATATCATTTGTTTCCATATTGGTACATGCATCATTTTACAACTTCATCATCAAAAGGTCTATTAATTGTTTTGAGAAATTGTATATTAAGGCACTTCTATTTCGTTTACTATTTTGTTGATAATCTCTACAGAAGTTACGTTTTCAGCTTCTGCTTCGTAAGTAATTCCTACGCGATGACGCAATACGTCTAAGACAACCGCACGAACATCCTCTGGAATTACATATCCTCTTCTTCTGATAAAAGCATAGCATTTTGCCGCCAAAGCCAAATTAATACTTCCCCTTGGAGAAGCTCCATAGCTTATCATTGGTTTTAAATTTGCCATTTTGAATTGTTCTGGATAACGCGTAGCAAAAATAATATCTAAGATATACTTCTCTATTTTCTCATCCATATACACTTCTCTTACCGTTTCTTGAGCTTTTAGAATTTGTTCTAAAGAAACAACAGGGTTAATCACTACTGCTGCTCCGCTCAAATTCTGACGCATCACAAGACGTTCTTCTTCCAATTTCGGATAATCGATAACCGTTTTAAGCATAAAACGATCCATTTGTGCTTCAGGCAATGGATAAGTACCTTCTTGCTCAACTGGGTTTTGAGTTGCCATTACCAAAAACGGCTTTTGTAATTTATGCGTAGTATCTCCGATGGTTACTTGTTTTTCCTGCATCGCTTCTAACAAAGCTGATTGTACCTTTGCTGGTGCTCTATTAATCTCATCCGCAAGAATAAAATTAGCAAATACAGGTCCTTTTTTGATTGAAAAATCATTTTCCTTTACATTGTAAATCATCGTTCCTACCACATCTGCTGGTAACAAATCTGGTGTAAACTGAATTCTGCTAAACGTTCCTTGAACAGCTTTTGACAAAGTGTTGATTGCTAAAGTTTTTGCCAATCCAGGAACACCTTCTAGCAATATATGTCCTTGACCTAATAACCCGATTAGCAGGCGATCTACCATGTGTTTTTGACCTACTATTGTTTTGTTCATTTCGTGGATTAACGCATCTACGAATGCACTTTCTCGTTCTATTTTTTCATTTATCAATCGAACGTCTGATGTATTTGATATGATTTCCATATTGCTATCTTAATTATTGTTGCAAATTGAAAAATTAATTTGATTTTTCTTTGTTAATGAATGGTTAAAAATACTTACCATACAATTTATTAAGCACTTTTTAAACATCTGTTTTTAAAAAATTATGATAATACTTTCTAAAATTTCACTCTAACACTAATTATGCTGTAAACTAAGTCTAAAAATGGTATGGTAAAAAATACGTTAAGCCTCTAGAAAAATTTCAGGAGGCTTAACTTATTTAGAACTTACAGTATATTAAACGATTTCTTCAAACGTTTCTGTTTCGATAATTTCTAATATAAAATCTATTAAATCTTCTTCAAACATACTCAAATATCCCTGTGGTATTTCTACCTGTTTGCTTTCCGAAAAAACAGCACTCAAATATCCATATCTATGTTTTTTAAAACTATAAAAAGATATTCGCAACGGTTTTTCTTCTTCGCCATACATCAATCCATAGATCAATAATTGCATAAGTTTTTCTCTCTTTTCATCAAAAACAAAAGGTTCGTCTATATTATTAATTTTTAGATTAGATTCATCTACTGTTCCTGTTTTATAGTCTATTATATGTAAAATGCCATTGCGTATTTCTATACGGTCTACAGTACCAATGAGTTTTACAGGATATGGCAATTTCTCACTTTGGATTGTTTTTTCTAATTTGGTTTCTAACGAAAGTACTTTTACCTCATCTCCTTGCAAGATCAAATGAAGTTCATTTTTGAGAAATTTTTCAATATTTCTCTTTGCTATTTCATAAGCAATAAGGTTCTTTCCATTCTTTTCTCTCAAACTTGGGAAAAATTGAGCAAACTCTTTATCTACCTCTTCATTTATCTTCAAAATCATTTGATTGATATGATTTTCATTCAGATAGATGTTTAGATATGGTTTGTATAAATTCTCAAGCACTTGATGTATGATTGTTCCGAAGGTATTTGCTGCAATATCTTCTTCCACCTCTTCTACTTCTCTTATTTTCAATACATTTTGCTTATAAAACTGCATTGGATTTCTAAGGTATTTAGAAAAAGCTGTAGGCGAAAGTCCTTTGTTAGAAATCACGTTTCGAAGCAACTCTTTCAGCGATTCTGATTTTTGCACTTCTACCTTTTGCTCTAAAGTGTTATCTAATTGAGCATAATAATTCAAAAGAGTTAATTGATGGTTTTTCTTATTTTCTATTTCTAGTTGCGTGATAAACCTACTTTTTTCTCCACTTTCCATTCCCGATGTATCGGAATTATAGAGTAGATATACATTCTTTGCACGTGTGAGTAAATGATAGAAGTGGTAACTATAAATAGCGTCTTTTTCTTTAAACGTTGGCAAACCTAGCTCTCTTTTCACATCGTTGGGAATAAAAGACACACCGCCTTTACCTGCCGGAAGTTTTCCTTCGTTAAGCGAAGTGATGATTACATTCTCAAAGTCTAACACCCTGCTTTCTAATACCCCCATTATTTGTAATCCTTCCAACGGTTCGCCTTCAAACGAAACTTCCGAAAGCTCTATTATCTGTTTAAAAATCACGTATAATTGCTGATAGGTGGTTACGGAATCATATTGTTCTAAATACAAAATCACCTGATTAATTCGCTTGTAAACAGAGTATAAAAATGTAAGATTTACATATTCGCCTTTGCTTTCTAATACCATCTTGATATCAAACAAAATATCTTGTAGAGAATATAATATTTCCAAAGGCTTTTGCGTCCATTTTTGCAGTAGTTTTTTTAGTGCTTTATGTTCTTCCCCCAGCAATTTCATTAAAAAATCGTGCGATAAATACGAATAGTTATTTCGTTGAATTACCTCAATTAATTTTTTTGTATCGCACAATTGTAAGCACATGGGATGCGAAAAGATATAAACCAAGTCTTTGTGGTAGAAAGACATATTTTTCGGATCTTTTATATACGCATTTAAATGTGCTTTAAACCACTTGTTGATAAATATGTGTATGGGATTTGATTTACTTTTGTAGCCCATAGTTATATTGAGCGAACCTGTATTTTTAGGCAAAGCATACAACAGTGGAATCAACAAGTTTTCATCTGCTAAAACAATTGCTGTTTTGTCTTTAGAATATCCTTTTTCCCAAAGTTGTTCTACGATTTTAGCAACAATTTTTACTTGTCCTACGGCTTTGGGCGTTTCTATAATTTCTATATTTTTCTCTTTTCCAAACTCATCTACAATCCCCATAAAAGGATGCGATGTATAGTAAGACCAACTTTGCTTTATTTTTCTAGCAAAATACCCTGCATCGTGAAACGGATCTTCAATAAATTCTTTGTCAATATCCCATATTACCTCTGCTATTTGTTGAGACAACAAATATTGTATAATTTTTTCTTCTGCCTGATTCAAAGCGTTAAATCCTGCAAAATACACTTTGTGATTGTGTAAGAATTTTGTGTATAGTGAAATGTTTTCTACTGCTTTTCTGTATATATGCCCTTGATAACCTATATTTTGTTGGGTGAGATATGTTGTAAGTGCTTCGTAATAAACGGGGAGCATATCCCAAAATTTCAGATAGTTTTCTATCATATTGGTACGTTGTTCTACATCAACAGCCCAATGTTTGATATCTTCAATATCCTTGAGATAAGAAAACACTCTATTTGGCTCGAGAAGATAACGGTCTATTTCATTAAAATCACTTAAAAGCATATTTCCCCAAGAGCTGAAATATTCAAAGTCTTGTGGCTCTACCTTTTGCTTTTCACATACTTTTTTATAAACTTCATAGAATATAAAAAGTATTTCTGTTCGGTCTACAGATTGAATTTTGGTTACTTGATAAATAAAATCTTCTATCGTAATAATTTCTGGAGCAAAAAACGGCACGTCTGCTTTATTTTTAAGTGCTTGGAGCAAAAACAACTTTGCTCGTTTGTTGGGCAAAACCACTTTTACGTTGTCAAAATTCAAGCGATGTTGCTCTATGAGTCGATTTGCTAAAGATTGCAAAAAAGTATTTGTTGTACTCATAACAGTATTATTTACGCGTAAGCATTTTCTTTATTTCGTTTAACTTCATCAACGCCTCTACAGGAGTTAATTGATTAATATCCAAACCTATGATTTCTTCTTTTATTTCTTCCAAAAGTGGGTCGTCTAGATTAAAAATACTCAACTGCATTTTTTCTTCTTTTAAATGTACTTCTGGGGTAGATTTATGGCTGTGTTCTAGTTTTTTTAATATTTTTTGGGCTTTAGAGATTACCATCTGTGGCATTCCCGACATTCTAGCTACGTGAATACCGAAACTATGTGCACTTCCTCCTTCTACCAATTTTCGCAAAAACAAGACGTTGTCTTTTAGCTCTTTTACCGATACATTAAAGTTTTTTATACGCGAAAACTGATTGGTCATATCATTCAACTCGTGGTAGTGCGTAGCGAACAAAGTTTTGGCACGCGATGGATGTTCGTGCAAATATTCTGCAATTGCCCAAGCAATTGAAATACCATCATAGGTAGATGTTCCTCTTCCTATCTCATCCAATAGCACCAAACTTCTTGAAGTAAGATTATTTAAAATCGAAGCTGTTTCGTTCATTTCTACCATAAAAGTAGATTCTCCCATAGAAATATTATCCGATGCTCCTACTCTTGTAAAAATCTTATCTACTATTCCCATTCTTACCGAGTCGGCAGGTACAAAACTACCCATTTGTGCCAACAAAACTATCAAAGCTGTTTGGCGTAATATTGCAGATTTACCCGACATATTGGGCCCTGTAATCATTATGATTTGTTGTTCGTTGTTGTCTAGATACACATCATTTGCGATATAGGTTGCATCTGCCGGTAGTTGCTTTTCTATCACCGGATGGCGTCCGTTTTTAATATCCAAAACAAAACTATCTTCGAATATTGGTTGAGAATAATTATTATTTATCGCCAATTGTGCAAACGATTGCAAACAATCTAGTTGGGCAATGAGTTGGGCATTTTGTTGCACTGCTTGTATATACTGCGAACTCCAAGTAATGAGTTGCTCAAAAATTTCTGCCTCAATCTTACTTATGCGTTCTTCTGCTCCTAGTATTTTTTCTTCGTATTCTTTTAATTCTTCTGTAATATATCGCTCTGCATTTACCAAAGTTTGTTTGCGTATCCAATCTGCTGGTACTTTTTCTTTATGGGTATTGCGAACCTCTATGTAATATCCAAACACATTGTTGAATGCAATTTTCAATGAAGGGATTCCTGTTTTTTCGCTTTCGCGTGTTTCCAAATCATCAAGATATGCTTTTCCCGAAGTAGAGATCAAACGCAATTCATCGAGCTCTGCGTTTACACCTCTTGCTATCACATTACCTTTGTTTAATGCTACGGGAGCTTCTTTGGTAATGGTTGTTGCTATTTTTTCTCGCAACAAATCACAAGGGTGCAAATTATCGCCAATAATTTTCAATGCATCATTATCACTCTTTAATGCACTTTGTCTGATAGGAAGTATGGCATCTAGAGATTCTTTCAAAAAAATAAATTCTCGTGGAGCAATCTTTCCTGTTGCCAGTTTTGAAATCAAGCGTTCTAAGTCTGAAATTTTTGCTATCTGTTGTTGTAAAAATCCAAGTATATCTGTATTGTTTTTTAGATATGCTACTACCTCCAATCGCTGATTGATTTTGTGAATGTCTTTTAGCGGAAGTGCCAACCAACGTTTGAGCAAACGAGCACCCATTGGCGAAAGTGTTTGGTCTATCACGTCGAGTAGTGTAGTTGCGTTTTGGTGGGTGCTATAGTAGAGTTCTAAATTGCGAATAGTAAACCTATCCATCCACACGTAGGCATCTTCTGCTATGCGTTGAATGTTTGAAATATGCTGTATTTTGTTGTGTTGTGTTTCTGACAAATAATGCAAAATAGCTCCTGAAGATATAATTCCTTCGCTTAGGTCTTCTACTCCAAACCCTTTTAACGAATTGGTTTTAAAATGACTGGTAAGCGATTCTACTGCAAAATCTTCTTTAAATATCCATTCGTCTAAGAAAAATAAATTCCAATCTGTTCCGAAAGATTCGGAAAAATGTTTTTTAAAACTCTTTGCTATCAACACTTCACTTGGTCGGAAGTTTTGCAATAATTTATCAATGTATTCCTGATTTCCTTGAGAGGTAAGAAATTCGCCAGTAGATATATCTAAAAGTGAAATACCGATGTCTTTTTTTCCGAAGTGTAATGCTGCTAAGAAATTGTTTGCCTTTGATTGCAATACCTCATCGTTCATCGCTACTCCTGGAGTTACCAATTCGGTTACCCCTCTTTTTACGATAGTTTTTGTGGTTTTAGGGTCTTCTAATTGATCACAAATTGCTACGCGCAATCCCGCTTTTACGAGTTTAGGAAGATACACATTTAGCGAATGATGAGGAAAACCAGCTAACTCCGTTTCGCTTGTAGTTCCTGCACCTCTTTTTGTAAGTGTTATCCCTAAAATTTGTGCCGTACGCACGGCATCTTCACCAAAGGTTTCGTAAAAATCTCCTACTCGAAATAGCAAACAAGCATCTGGATACTTGCTTTTTATCTCGTTGTATTGCTTCATTAAAGGAGTTTCTTTAGGTTCGGATTTCTTTTTTGTTTTAGAAGACATATCTCTTTTTTTTATCGTTGACAAAGATACACATTTTGTACTTTTTCTATAATGCAACTCTATACAAGTGTTGAAAGTCTCCATTATTGGTTCTTCTCACACCGTTTTTTGTGTTTGCGTTTTTATAATACCACTTCGTTTACCTTGTTATTCGACATTTTTACCAATCCATGAAAAAATTGTCTAAAACATTCTATATATATTTTTAACCCAAATTACGCAATAGAAAAAAACTTTCTATTTAAGTAGTTGATTGCATTCCTACACTTGTAGGGAAACTAAACCCTTCGACTTCGCTCAGGGTGACATACACTCTGTCAGGCTGAGCGAAGTCGAAGCCTACTGCGTAATCTGGGTTAAATATTCTCTCAATGGAAAATAAAACAAGCCATTTCTATGTAGATATTCCCTCACCGAAAGAGAAAACACACATTTTCTATTTAGAAATTCTCTCACCGAAAGAGAAAACATACATTTTCTATTTAGAAATTCTCTCACCGAAAGAGAAAACATACATTTTCTATTTAG
>JBHBEQ010000038.1:0-6463 GCA_041785575.1 Flavobacterium sp. | reverse complement strand
TAATCTTCTATTTGAATAAAAAATCAAAAAGGAGTCGTCTTTTCAGACAACTCCTTTTTTAATCAACTAATAAATCAACTTGTCAATTCTATACAAATGAAAAAATTATTCTGGCTTGTAGTTTTCATTTTCTTCGTAATCAGCCACCATCAATTCTTTGTAGTTTGTTTTTTCTTCTTTTCCAAATCTTCTTCCAATATTGTCGAATATTGAATAAACAACTGGTACAATTACAAGTGTTAGGAATAGAGAAGAAAGCAAACCTCCAATAATTACAATAGCTAAACCTCTGTTGATATCAGCACCATCTCCTTGTGCCATGGCAATAGGAATCATGGCAATAACCATGGCAATTGTAGTCATCAAAATTGGACGGAAACGAGCGTGATTTGCTGCTACTAGTGCGTCATAGGTGCTGTAACCTTGTTCTTTCTTATGGTTGGCAAAATCCACCAACATAATGGCGTTTTTAGCAACCAAACCAATCAACATAATAATACCTAAAATGGTAAAAATGTTTAATGTTTGGTCTGTAAGTGCAAGGAATAACAACGCTCCGATAAACGACAACGGAATAGACATCAATACAATAAATGGTGTTGCAAAGTTATCATATAAAGCAACCATTACCAGATAAACAAGTAATACCGATGCCATCAATGCAACTCCAAGTGTACCGAAACCTTCTTGTTGGTTTTCCATATTACCTCCCCACATAAAGCTCACACCTGGTTTTAGTTCTAATTTTTTAAATTCTGTTTCCCATTCTGTAGCAATCGTTCCGGCTGGACGTCCTACTACTTTTGCTTGTACAGAAACCGAAGATGATTTATCTCTACGCTCTAGTAAAGTAGGTCCTGAACCAAACTCTACATCTGCAAATTGAGAAAGAGTAATTATTTGCCCTTGTGAATTGATGAATTTCAAGTTTCTTACATCATTGATGTTTTCTCTACTATTTTCATCAAATTTGATATTGATATCATACTCTGTATTTCCAGTACGGAATTTTGCATCTGTATTACCTGAGAAAGCATTTTGCATTGTCCCCCCTACTGTTGCCACATTTAGTCCTAAAGAAGTCATTTTTTCTCTATCTACCTTCACGTTGATTTCTGGGTTTCCATCTTCTGAAGTTAGTTTTACTTCTGTAGCACCAGGAATTTTGTTAAGGATATCTGCCACTTTCTTAGCATACTCCATCGCATCTTCTTGAGTTGCTCCTAAAACAGTTAGGTTTAATGGTGCTTGTTCTGCACCCATAATACCCATTGAAACAGTTTTTACTTTCGCACCAACTAAAATAGGTTCCATTTCTCTTTTTAGTTTAGCAGCATAAACATCAGTTGGTATTTTCTGACTGTGGTTATCTTCTAAGAAAATGTGTATTTCAGATTTATATTTAGTTCCTGAAGTTGCTCCCATACCATCAGATGCTTGACCTACGGTTGTAATCATTCGAGTTATTTCAGGTTTTTTAGACAAATATTGTTCAGCTTTTTGTGTCAAGAAATTGGTTTGCTCAATAGAAGCATCTTTATTCAATTCAAACTGAATTAAAAACTCTCCTTTGTCATTTTCTGGGAAGAAATCCGAACCAATATATCCGTTTGCTGGAAGCATCAAAGAGGCAAAAAACAATACTATAGTAATCAACAAGGTTACAATTTTGTTTTTTCTACTTGCCAAACTCCATTTCAACAATCCTGAAATCCAGTTTGTAATTTTAGAAAGTCCTTGCTCAAATCTATATAATACTCCACCAAAAATTGAATTTTTATTGATATGAGATAGTTTTCCAAATCTTGAATACAGCCAAGGTACGATAGTAAACGATACCAATAACGACAACAAAGTAGAAACTACTACAGTAACACAGAATTGTCTTAAGATATCAGATACCAAACCAGTTGAAACTGCAATTGGCAAGAATACTACTACGATTACCAAAGTAATTGCCGTAACAGTAAATCCGATTTCTGCTGCACCATCATAAGCTGCACGTACTTTGTTTTTACCCATTTCCATATGGCGGTGAATATTCTCAATAACCACTATGGCGTCGTCAACCAAGATACCTACCACGAGTGACAATCCAAGCAATGACATCAAATTGAGGGTATATCCAAACATATTTAGCGCAATAAACGTTGCAATCAATGAAAGTGGGATTGCTACAATTGCAATTGTTGCATCACGTAAACTGTGTAGGAAGAACAACATAATTACAGCTACCAAAACTACCGCTAAGAAAAGGTCAAACATAACGTTGTTTGCAGATTTCATCGTATAATCTGTGGTATCGTTTGCCAAAGTGATTTTCACCCCTTGTTTTTCGAAATCTTTTTGTACTTTTTCGATAGTTTGTTTTACAAGGTTTGAAACTTCAACTGCGTTAGCATCTGATTGCTTGTACACATTCATCAAAATTGTATTTTTTTGATCAATACGTGCAATTTTGCTCACCTCTTTAATTCCATCTTGTACGTCTGCTACATCAGACAAGTGGATAATCATTCCCGAAGGAGTAGTGATCGGCAAATTTCTCAATTCGTCTATAGTAGTAACTTTTCCAGACAAACGAATTGTAGTTTGGTTGTCTCTTGTTTTGATATTTCCTGTTGGGAAATCTAAATTTGAAGCTTGAATTACTTGAGTAATTTGCGGAATAGTAAGTTTATACCCCTCTAATTTTTCAGGATAAATACTCACTTTAATTTCGCGTTCTTCTCCTCCAAGAAGGTCTGTTTTTGCCACACCAGCCAACCTTGAAAAAATAGGTTCGATTTTTTCATCCAACAAGTCATAAAGGTCTTTGGTTGACAAATTAGATGTTATCGAAAGATTGATAATTGGCATATCATCAAGCGAAAACTTATTCAATGCTGGTGTTTCTACATCATCCGGTAAATCGTTGATAATAGCATTAATCTTTCTTTGGGCATCTGTAATGAGGTAGTTTACATCTGCACCAGTCATAAGGGTTACGGTAACTACAGACACACTTTCAAAAGACTTTGATTCTATCTTCTTTACGTTTTCTAACGAAGAAACAGCATCTTCAATTTTTCTCGTTACTGAGTTTTCTACTTCCGACGGAGCAGCACCAGGATACAATGTTTGAATACTGATTACGTTGGTTTCGAATTTAGGAATCAATTCATATCCCATTTGGGTATATGAGAAAAGTCCTCCTAAAGTGAGTATAATAAAAAGTACAATTATTATACTCGGACGTTTTATGGATACTTCTGATATTTTCATTTAAATACTATTTTAATATTTCAATAGCTGTTCCGTTTGCTAAGTTGATTTGTCCGGTAGTAATTACTTTGTCTCCTTTATTTATTCCTGAAAGGATTTCTATATAATTTCCAAAACTACGTCCCGATACTACTTCTGTAAGTACTGCTTTACCATCTTTTGCAACAAATATTTGGTTTGAACTAATACTTCCTACAAAAGCTTCACGTGGTACAACCAATGCACTTACCATTTGTTCCGAACCGAATTTTGCAGTACCATACATACCCGCTTTAAGTTCGTTGTTTCTATTATTTTTAATTTCTACCTCAACAGCAAAATTTAACCCTGCATTTGCTTTTGGAGAGATAAATGTTACCGTTCCTTCAAATTCTTGATCTGGAAACACATCAGCAACCACTTTTATTTTTTGTCCTAAACGTACATTTCCGATGTTTTTTTCATCTACATTTACGTTTAATTTCAATGTAGAAATATCAACAACCTCAAACAATTGTGTACCTGGACCAACATATGCACCTGGCTCTACCATTCGCTTATTGATTACTCCACCGAAAGATGCATGTACATTTACATCAGAAGCTGTAAGTTTTGCACTTTTCAGGTTGTTTTTAGCGTTTTCCAACTGTAATTTCACTTGATCTAATTGTTGTTTGGTAACACCACCTGATGCATAAGCTCCTTCAAAACGCGCAACTTCTGCAACAGCGTTGTTATACACTGCCTGAGCGTTTGAAATACCTACGCTTTGTTTATCGCCATTGATGATTGCCAAGGTTTGTCCCGGACGAATATACGAACCTTCATCAACCAACACTTTCATAACTCTACCACCTGTTTCTGCTCCAATCATTACTTCTTGGCGTGGTGCAAATGTTCCATTTGCTGTGTATAGATTGTTTACTTCTTTAAAATTTACTTCTGTTACATTTACTGCTACATTTGAATTTTTCTCTGCTACCGTAGCAATTTCTTCTTCGTTTTTAGCTTTATTATTGTTTAAAACATACATAATTCCAGCTAATACGGCAACTATAATCGCTCCTGAAATAACTATTTTTTTCATATATTCTTTTTCAATTTAGTTTTATTCGTTTAATAATGATTTTAATTCTCCTTTTGATTTTGCCAACTTCACTTCTGCTAATTTATAATCAAGAAGGGCGTTGATATAATTGTTTTGTGCTTGTGCGTATGAATTTTCTGCTTCAATAAGGTCTGTCAAACTTGCTAATCCGTATTTGTAATTATTTTCAATGTTTTCCAATACTTCTTTTGCCAACGCTACATTATCTTTTTGTGTTTTTAAAGTAAGCAACGAATTGTTGATTTGTGTTTTTGAGTTTTTATAATCCAATCCCAAAGCAAGTGCTACATCGCGTTTTTCCACCTCTAACACATCCAGTTGATTCTGAGCTTGTTTTACTTTTGCTTTGACTGAACCTCCGTTAAATACTGGTATAGATAGATTCAATCCTATTGATGAAAAATTAGACCAATACGCTGTTGGATACGGCTGGAACCAAGGTAACTTATCACCCAATCCCAAATATCCGTAATTAGCTTGTAGGCTCAATGCCGGATAACCTTGTGCTTGAGTTGCTTTTTTATTGAGTTCTAACAACTCTTTTTGTTTTTGCAACAATTTCATCTCGGTGCGGTTTTCAATATTTGGCTCTTCTTCAATCAATGCTATATTTGACATTTGCATTTCACTATCTGGCAATTCGATTGGCGTTTGAATATCCATCCCTATCAAATATTTCAATGAATTTTCTTGAAGTTCTAAGGCATTTACCAATTGCACACGAGAACTCTCTAAATTATTTTCAGATACTATGATTCTGTCTAAATCAATTTTCTTCGCCAAGCCATTGTCGTACAAACTTTGGATTACTCCTCTTACTCTTTTGGTATTAGCAATTGTCTTATCTATCGTTTCTATTTGCTCTTTTGTTCTATAAACTTCGTAATAATTCGTAGCTACTTTTTCAATGATTTGCTCTTCAGTAAGCTCTGCATTAATGATATAAAACTCTTTTGTGCTTTTTGCTGCTTTAAGACCAGTGAATACTGCCAAGTTAAAAATCTGTTGGTTTAATGAAACAGTAGCTGTTGACTGCCAAGGTCTTCCCATGGTAACTACAGTTGTTTGCCCCATAAAATCTAAAGCAGTTCTTTGTAAAATAGCATTGTAAGTAAGACCTCCATTTACATTTATTTGTGGCAATGCGTTTGCTCTTACTTCTTCAATTTTATATTCGCTGTTTTTTACCTCGAGTTGTGCTTTTACAGCTTCTGCCTTGTGTTCTAATGCATATTTTAATGCCTCATTCAAGGTGAGTTTTTGTTGAGAAAATCCCAAACTACAACTCAAAACAAACATCCAACTAAAAATTTTCTTTTTCATTTATAAATTTTGATTTATTTGATAATATATAATTCAATTTTTCTCTTCCTTTTTCGGTTACTATTGCATTTAAATAAAACGTAATTGCATCGAAAAAATACTCTGCTCTATTTTCTTTATCCGTATCAATAATTGGAGAATCATCATACGAAAAAATCAATAGTATCAAATTTCTCGCATATTGATGTGCATCAAAATCTTCTCTAAACACTCCGTCTGCTCTTCCTTTTTCTACATTTGAAACCAATACTGACACTACATCTCTTTCTACATTTACCATGTGTTGGTATTTGATACTTGGATAATACTTTGTCAATTGTCGAACAAATATAGAATGTTGATCTTCCATCAAATCTTCCATTTTTCGTTTTCTACAAAACAACCTTTCTATAGGACAAAGATTGCTAGCTTCGACTTGTTTAAATTCTTCTAGAAAAAAAGCTCGCTGAAAATCTAGTGCTGTCTCCAACAATCGCTCTTTGTTTTCATATTGCTGATACAACGTTTTTTTAGACATCGAAAACTCCTTGGCAATATCGTCCATAGTTGTGGTTTTGGCGCCGTTTTCATAAAACAGCTTCAAAACTTTTTGCATAAACTCTTTGTCTTCTTCCATTATCTTTTTCTTTATAACGTGGCAAATATACAACAGGAAACTAAAATAAAAAAAAAGTTTTCTAGTTTTTTTTCATTCTCTTAATTTCTTTTTTTTTAAAATTTTGATTACTAAACAGCGGATTACATTCCATTTGTTTTTTATTATAGTTCTTAATATTTTTGGATTATTTT
>JBHBEQ010000037.1:0-5339 GCA_041785575.1 Flavobacterium sp. | reverse complement strand
CTGCTGCTGGAATTGGTGGTTTCAACGCTTTACACGCTCTATCTACAAGAAATGACGATCCAAAATCTGCCTCAAGACCTATGGACAAAAACCGCGATGGTTTCGTATTAGGTGAAGGTGCTGGAGCATTGATTCTTGAAGAGTATGAACACGCAATTGCTCGTGGTGCAAAAATATACTGCGAAATTGGTGGTGGAGGTATGTCTGCAGACGCGCACCATTTAACAGCTCCTCATCCTGAAGGACTTGGTGCAATGAACGTTATGCTAAATTGTCTTAGAGATGCTGGATTACAACCAACAGATGTTGATGGAGTAAATATGCACGGTACTTCTACTCCACTTGGCGATATCGCTGAAACTAAAGCTATACAAAAAGTTTTTGGTGACCACGCTTATAAACTAAACATCAACTCAACAAAATCAATGACCGGACACTTACTAGGTGCAGCAGGTGCAATTGAAGCAATCGCTTCTATCCTTTCATTGAAATATGATATCGTACCTCCTACAATCAACCATTCTACTCAAGATGAAAATATAGATGCTAATCTAAACTTTACATTCAACAAAGCTCAAAAAAGAGATATGAATGTAGTTTTGAGTAATACATTTGGTTTCGGTGGTCATAATGCATGTGTATTAGTTAAAAAATTAGACCTATAAGAAGATGTATAATCTTTTGAGATACTTATTAAAAAAATCCCGTCAAAAAAATCAAGACGGGATTTTTCTTAAAAAACTCAATCAATTATTAGGCTTTCATCCAAAAAAAACAATTTTATTTCAACAAGTATTCACTCATAGCTCGGAGCACAAAATCGACAAAGATGGAAGACCTTTCAATTTTGAACGACTCGAATTTTTGGGAGATGCTATTCTAGGTGCTCATATTGCTAATTATCTATTTGAAGTTTATCCCAATGGTAATGAAGGAGATCTTACTAAATTGAGATCTAAAATAGTTAGTAGACAAAACTTAAACAATCTAGGTAAAGATTTAAATCTAACCAGTTTTTTAAACCCTAAATTTAGACACAATAACTTAGGCGAAAACATCAATGGTAACCTACTCGAAGCGTTGATTGGAGCGATTTATCTCGATCAAGGTTTTGAAAAAGCGCAAGAATTTATTCAAGAAAACATTATCAATCAATTACAAAATATTGATACCCTAGAAAATAAAATAATCAGCTACAAAAGTTTATTTATCGAATATTGTCAAAAATACAAAAAAACTTTTGAATTTATCACTGAGCAACAAGAATCAAACGAACCTAATATTCACTTTGGTGTAAAATTACTATTAGACAATAAAGTAATTGCTAAAGCTAGGGATACAAGCAAGAAAAAGGCTGAAGAAAAGGCCGCAAAAAGAGCTTATTTTGCCTTAACAGAAATACAAAAATTCCATTCAAAATAAATAATCTCATATATAAATTCTACTTTTCCATATTTCGGAACGATTATTGATATGAATAAAAAAATTTATTACCTATGAAAAAAATAATGCTAATGAGCATGATTGCATTAATTGCTGCATCATGTGGTACTACAAAATCTCCAGAACTAAAAGAATTAGAAGCAAATCAAAAAGTTTTAAAACTCAATACGGAACTCAACAAGTTACAAATTGAACAACAAAAACAAACAGCTTATTTAGAACAATTGAGCTCGGAGGCTAATAAATTAAATTCAGAAGCTTCTAGCAAATCAAATGAATTTTCTGTAAATTCAGAGTATTCAACTGTAACTTCTAAAGACGCTTCTAAAACTGCATCTGCTCTTAAAAAAGCTGAAAAAGCAACAAAACGTCTTGAAAAAGAGAAAAAGAAATTAGACAAGATTAACAAAAATATAGATAAAGTAAAAAAGAAATTAAACGCACTTTCTAAAAACTAATCTATACTTTCTACAATATAATTATTAGAAAAATAATAGCTGTTCAAATGAACAGCTATTTCTTTATCCAATTATTATTTATAAAAATTGCGTTACTTTGTATATAAATTACTTTTTGTAGTATGCAATCATTCAATTTACTATTTTCAGAATCTTTTCTTAACGGAAAATTACAGCACTTTTCGGAAAAAAAAATTCCAGTAATTAATCCTGTAAATCAGCAAGTAATCACAACTGTTTTTGACGAATCTCGCCCAACACTATTTAAAGCAATCGATTTTGCATACAATAGTTTTCAAGAGTGGAAAAACCGCACAGCGAAAGAACGTGCGTCCATAGTACACAAATGGTATGAATTATTAATTCAACACAAAGAAGAACTTGCTCACATTATTTCCCTAGAAAGTGGTAAACCTATAAAAGAAAGTCTTGGAGAAGTCGATTATGCAGCTGCATATATTGAGTGGTTCTCTGAAGAAGCAAAAAGAAACTACGGAGATATCATCCCACCTTATACCCAAAATAAACACACAATTGCAATCAAACAACCAATCGGCGTTGTAGGTATTATCACACCTTGGAATTTTCCAATTGCAATGATTACCCGAAAAGTAGCCCCAGCTCTTGCAGTAGGATGTACTGTCGTAATTCGCCCAAGTGAACTAACACCTCTTTCTGCATTAGCAATTACATCTTTGGCATATAAAGCAGGGATTCCCGATGGAGTAATTCATACTATAATTGGCAGTGATGCTTCAGAAATGGGAAAAGAATTTTGTGAAAATCCAAAGGTTGCAAAAATTTCGTTTACAGGCTCTACAAGAGTAGGTAAAATACTGATGCAACAAAGTAGTCATCAATTAAAAAAACTCAGTTTAGAACTCGGTGGCAACGCTCCTTTCATTATTTTTGATGATGCAGATATAGAACTTGCTGTAAAAGGATGTATTGCAGCAAAATTTCGTTTTTCTGGGCAAACTTGCGTTTGCGTTAATCGAATATTCGTACACGAAAACATCTTCGAAAAATTTACAGAACAGTTTCTCCAAGAAGTTCAAAAACTTAAAATGGGAGATTCATTAGATTCTACAACCAATATTGCTCCTATTATTTCGAAAAACAGTCTTCTACGATTAGAAAACATCGTACAAGATGCTGTACAAAAAGGTGCAAAAATACTCTGTGGTGGAAAAAGTATTGCTCCTCAGTTCTTTGAACCTACTGTTCTAACCAACGCTTCAGATGATATGTTACTGGCTCAAGAAGAAATCTTCGGTCCTATTGCCGCTTTGTATTCCTTCAAAACTGAAAAAGAAGTCGTTCAGCGTGCCAACAACACTCCTTATGGATTGGCTAGCTATTTCTATACCAAAGACCTCAACAAAATATTCCGCATAAGTGAATCGTTAGAATACGGTATGATTGGCATCAACGAAGGTTTGATTTCTTCTGAAATGATTCCTTTTGGAGGAATAAAAGAATCTGGTATAGGTAGAGAAGGTTCTAAATACGGACTAGACAGTTATACAGAAATAAAATACATCTGCCTCGGAAATTTATTAAAATAAGAATTTCTTTACGACCTATTTTAGAAAATATTAGGATATACAGTTGTTTCTACTTCTGTATGTTGTCCTATTGGATTGATGATTGAATTTATTAAAGATTTGAAAAACTATCTCAATGGAATTTTTACACACAATATTTGGTAGTTTATTTTTAGTAGCAACGGCTCTTGGAATTTTAGGATTTCTAATTTAAATATATTTTCAATAGTGATGACTACCCCTCATATAATTTTAAACTTCACTTTTGGATATTCCAAAAAAAGATACCATAAACACCTACTTTTTCATAGATTTGCAAAAAATAATCAAACTAAAAATGAACCCTAAAATCATACTAAAAAAAGGTAAAGAAAAATCTATTTTACGCAAACACCCTTGGCTATTCAATGGGGCAATTTATGGTGTAAGTGAAGAACTCACCGATGGACAACTTGTAGATGTAGTAAACTTCGAAGGTACTCACCTAGCAACAGGATTTTACAGCGATAGAGGAAGTATTGCAGTGCGCATAGTGACTTTTCATCCCGAAACTTTTAGTGATGATTTTTGGGAAAAAAGATTGTTAGCAGCTTGGGAATTACGCACCAAATTGTTTTCTATCGAAACTACTAATGCTTTCCGTTTGATTCACGGAGAAGGTGATGGTATTCCTGGATTAATCATCGATTTTTACAACAACAATTTCGTCATTCAAGCACATTCTTCTGGTATTTATTACCAAGTAAACAATATTGCCGAGGCCATCAAAAAATCTTTTCCTAACCATTGTGACACTATCTATTGCAAAAGTTCACAAACACTACCGAAAACAGGTTTAGATTTTCATTTATACGGCGAAAAAAATGAAACAATCGCCAAAGAAAACAATATATTATTTCACGTAAATTGGGTAGAAGGACAAAAAACGGGATTTTTCCTTGATCAACGAGATAATAGAGAATTAGTAAAAAAATATGCAACGAACAAAAAAGTGCTCAATACATTCTGCTATACAGGAGGTTTTTCTATATACGCAATGAGTGCCGGAGCCGAATTGGTTACCTCTGTAGATATATCAGAAAAAGCCGTTGCACTTGCTCAAAAAAACATGCACCTCAATTTTCCGAATGGAAATCATCAAGCTGTTGCATCTGATGTTTTTGATTTTTTGAAAAACAATAAAAATTTTTACGACCTCATCATCTTAGATCCACCTGCATTTGCTAAAAATTTAAAAAATAAACACACAGCTACTCAAGCATATAAAAGGCTTAATATAGCAGGATTAAAAACAATTAATAAAAACGGAATACTATTCACCTTTTCTTGTTCTCAAGTAATAGACGATGTATTGTTTTACAACACCGTTGCGGCAGCAGCAATAGAGGCTGGTAGAAAGGTACGTGTACTACACAAACTTACACAAGGCCCAGATCATCCTGTAAATATTTTTCATCCGGAAGGTTCCTATCTAAAAGGTTTGGTTTTATACATTGAAGAATAAAATACTGTCCGAAGATATTAGATTTGGACAAGCATTCTTCCGTCTAAATCTAATACGTTAACTCTATCTACTTAAATTACATTTCCAAATCTAACAGATGGGTTTCTTCTGATTCTATAAGAAATATAAAATACAATAACTGAACATAATAAAATAAAAAAGTGCGTTCGATATTATTATCAAACCCACTTTTTTAATCTTTATTTTTCAGAGCTCTTTTGTACTATCTCAATGAGCTTTTATTGGAAACCCGAGTTCGATTAATAAAACAAAGCTAACTGATTGGTTTCTATGGTTTCATATTTCAAAGAAGGTTTCTTTGGAAGAAAATGATAAGCAATGATACCAGCGATAAGATTAGTCAAAAAATTTCCAACAGAGCGATGT
>JBHBEQ010000036.1:0-6688 GCA_041785575.1 Flavobacterium sp. | reverse complement strand
CCTGCATTAATGACCCACGCATCTATACCAGCAGATAAACGAGCAGAGATTGGCATTACCGACGATTTAGTTCGTTTGAGTATAGGAATAGAAGATGCCGACGATTTGATTGCTGATATAGAACAAGCCTTAGCTTAATAATTAATGACCATTAAATAGAAAAACATTCAGATTATTTTATATCTTTGGAAAAGTACTAATTTAAATTAAAAAAATAAAACAATGAGAAAAATTTTATTCAGTGCTATTCTATTATGCACAACACACTTCGGATTTGCTCAAACAGAATTTAAAAACGATATGTTGAAATACATTGAAGTTTCTAATTCTTTAAATTCTTTTACAGAATTGATTGATGATAAGATATTGCCTTTGATTTCTGAAGACAAAAGACAAGATTTCAAAAAAGACGTAGAAAGCACTATACCTGGCCTAAAAAACTCTATGGCAGAAATGCTTATGACGAAAATATCTCACGAAGAATTAAAACAATTGTTAGAATTTTACCAAACTCCCCTAGGTCAAAAACTAGCTAATTTATCTGAAGAATCTTACAAAAACTCTCAAGAAATTGGAGAAAAATGGGGTATGGAACTTCAAGCAATTATGATGAAATACATGAACTAATAAAAAAAGAGGCGGTAAATCCGCCTCTTTTTACTTCATTATTATTTCTTTTTCCAATGCCACTCTATGGTATGGTTTAACTCTGGATATTCTTGCAAATAAACGAGATTTTCACCAGAAACTTCTATAATATCTGATGGCACTCTTACCTCCTCTCCTGTTTCAGGATCAACGTTAATAAAAACAATTTTGTTGTTTTCTACTACATAGTTAAAATCTTCTTTACCTGTAGAAATACACTCAAAAGAACCGTCTTCTAAAGGCGAAAGGATATAAATCTCTCCAGATCCCGTACCATCTTGGTTGAAAACCATCGTACTTTTTGTTTGACAATCATCTTCTGCAATTTCTCCATTCATCCCGTAAAAAGTCCAAGTCCCAACAATTGCTTTTTTCGCTAATTCATCTTGAGATGGTGTTTCTATCGTAGAATTTGTGCTATCGTCATTTCCACATGAAACGATTGTAGCTGAACTTATTGCTAATGAAATTAAAGCTAATAAACGAACATTTCTAAAAATCTTTTTCATAGTAATTATATTAAATCTAACATTATTTAAATGCCTGGCAAAGGTAACAATTTGCAATAGGAAAAATATTACTTTAACAATATTTTATTTGTGTGAATAAAATAATTCAGGGTCTTGAATATTATAGCTATTTTTGCAAGTAAATAGATTGAGAAATGAAAGTAGCAAACAACATACTCGAAACCATAGGAAACACCCCTTTGGTTCGGCTAAATAAACTGACAAAAGAACTTCCTTGTCAAGTATTGGCTAAGGTAGAATATTTTAATCCAGGTCATTCTTGTAAAGACCGAATGGCATTGAAAATGGTTGAAGACGCTGAAAAAGATGGACGTCTAAAACCAGGAGGAACAATTATTGAAGGAACTTCTGGAAACACTGGAATGGGACTTGCCTTGGCTGCTGTTGTAAAAGGATATAAACTTATTTGTGTAATCACCGATAAGCAGTCAAAAGAAAAAATGGATATTCTTCGTGCTGTTGGTGCCGAAGTAGTCGTTTGTCCTACCGATGTAGAACCAACAGACCCTCGTTCTTATTATTCCGTTTCTAAGAGATTGGCTGAAGAAACGCCAAACTCTTGGTATGTAAATCAATACGACAACCCTTCAAATGCCCAAGCGAACTACGAGCAAACTGGACCAGAAATTTGGCAACAAACAGAAGGAAAAATAACTCATTTTGTTGTTGGTGTTGGTACAGGTGGTACCATTTCGGGTGTTGCGAAATATCTAAAAGAACAAAATCCCAATATTAAAATTTGGGGTGTAGACACCTATGGTTCTGTATTTAAAAAATACCACGAAACTGGAGTATTTGACGAAAACGAAGTGTATTCGTATGTTACAGAAGGAATAGGTGAAGATATTTTACCGAAAAATGTCAACTTTTCACTCATTGACGGATTTACAAAAGTAACCGATAAAGACGCTGCTGTTTACACACGTCGATTAGCAAAAGAAGAAGGGCTGTTTGTAGGAATGTCTGCTGGTTCTGCTATCAAAGGTGTATTGCAATTAAAAGAACTCTTCACCCCAGAGGATGTAGTAGTTGTACTATTCCACGATTCAGGTTCGCGATATATAGCAAAAATTTTCAACGACGATTGGATGATTGAAAAAGGATATCTTCAACCTACATTCACAACAGTTGGAGAATTGGCAAAAAACAAAAAAGAACCTTTTATTTTCGTGCGTACAGAAGAGCTCGTTTCTCATGCTGTAGATAGAATGCGAAACAATCATCTTACTCTACTTCCTGTAAGAGATGTAAATGGTTTTGTGGGTTCGATTTCAGAATCAATTCTTTTCGACACCTATCTAAACAATAAAGAAGCAGCTACGCTTGCTATCAAAAACATAATGGAAGCTCCATTTCCTATGATAAGCCCAAGCGATTCAATTGCTCAACTTCACACGATGCTGCAAAAACACGAAGCGGTAATTGTTGATTTTGGCAATGAAATGTATCAAATACTTACCAAAAGAGATTTAGTAGGAACTATCTCTTAGCACCCCAATCATAAAAAGTGTATTGACACACATCTAACACAGATTAATTCACTAGATTTTAATTAATTACAAGAGTTTGCATGTCAATACATTTTCTTTAAAAAAAAATTTTTCAAATACAAATCATTGATTATTTTTGTCAGAAAATCACACAGAAATAAAAATGAACGCTATAGAGCAACAAAAGCTAGAACGTTACGATAAAGCATACCTACGCATTGCACAAGAATGGGGACAATTATCTTATTGCAATAGAAAAAAAGTAGGTGCTATTATCGTGAAAAATCGCATGATTATTTCCGATGGATATAACGGCACCCCTTCTGGTTTTGAAAATTGCTGTGAAGACGAAAGCGGTCTTACAAAGTGGTATGTTTTACATGCCGAAGCGAATGCTATTTTAAAAGTTGCGAAATCAACCCAAAGTTGCGAAAATGCTACCTTGTATATCACTATGTCGCCATGTAAAGAATGCAGTAAACTCATCCATCAATCAGGAATTACTCGCGTAGTGTATATCAATGGATACAAAGACACTTCTGGAATAGATTTTTTAAAAAAAGCAGGAGTAGAAGTGAAACAAATGACGGAATTCGACACCCTCATCGTAAATGAATAAACAAAACTACCTTTGGCCTTTTTTTATCGCTGGAGCTTTGGCAACAGGTATTTTATTAGGTGGATTTATCGAAAGAAAAATTTCTCCTTCCAATACGCTTGACGGAAAATCTCGAACCAAACTCAATAAACTTATCGATTTGATAGAAAACGAGTATGTAGATAAAATCGATACCGACTCTGTCATCAATCTTACATTAAATAATATCCTTTCTAAACTTGACCCTCACTCTGTTTATATCACAGAAGATGAATTTGCAGCCGTGACAGACAATATGCGTGGCTCTTTTGTAGGCTTAGGTCTTAATTACAATGTTTTTAACGATACTATGGTGGTTATAAAACCAACTCCAAATGGCGCATCTGCAAAAGCAGGTATTCAAGCTGGAGACCGTATATTGTATGTAGATGGTAAAAAGATTTTCGGAAAAAATCTCTCAAGCGATGACCTCGGAGAAATGCTCAAGGGAGAAAAAGGAAGTCAAACCAACTTTAAAGTATTCCGCAAGAAAAACAATCAAACATTTGATGTAAAAGTTACAAGAACTGACATTCCTTTAAAAAGTGTTGATGTTGCACTAATGCTTGACAACAAGGTAGGTTATATCAAAATCAATCGATTTTCAGAAACCACCTTTGATGAATTTGACAAAGCATTTGCTCATTTACTAAAAAATCATCCTAAAGATATAGTTTTAGACCTTCGTGACAATGGTGGTGGCTACATGGAACCTGCTATCCGCATTGCTGATGAGTTTTTAGAAAAAGGTAATATCATCGTGAAAACTGTAAATAAAAAAGGAAATATCACGATAAACAAAGCTTCTGAAAATGGCAGATTTACAAAGGGTAACCTCTTTGTACTCATCAATGAAGAAACAGCCTCTGCAAGTGAAATCATTGCTGGTGCAATACAAGACAACGATAGAGGAACTATTATCGGGCGTAGATCTTACGGTAAAGGATTGGTACAACGAGAAATGTACTTGGGTGATGGGTCTGCTGTGCGCCTTACTACTGCCAGATATTACACCCCTTCTGGACGTTCTATACAAAAACCTTACAACAACGTAGAAGGATATAACTCTGAAATCCAAAATAGATTTTTGACTGGTGAATTATATGAGAAAGACAGCATTCACATTGCAGATAGTTTGATGTTTAAAACCAAATCGGGTCGTGTGGTTTACGGCGGTGGAGGTATCGTACCAGATATTTTTATTCCTATTGAAACAAAACACGGGCAAGATGCTATTAGAATTCTCACAAAAACCACTCTTTTTAGTCATTTTGTTTTTCAAGAAATTGATAAAGATCGCTCTGCATTAGAAAAACTTTCTCTTGTAGATTTAATAAAACACCTTAAATCATCTCCAAAATACTTTACCGATTTAAAGAAATTTCTGGTTGATAATGCTCTCACATTCAATTTAGATAGATATAAAGAAGAGCTCGTATTCTATATGATTGCAGAATTTATCAATCAACTAAAAACCGAATACGAATACTATTATTGGTTAAGTAAAAAAGACCCGATGATTCAAGAGGTATTATACCAAGTAGAAAACTAATTCTTTACATAATTTTATTTGTCACGACAAATAAATATCTTTATCTTAAATAACATTTATATTGTGGATATCCCTTTTAATTTTAATCAAATTGTTGAAATACTCGGAATGGTAGCCTTCTCTATGTCAGGAGCATTTGCTGCTATGCAAAAGCGCTTAGACCCTTTCGGTGTGTTAATCATCGCTTTCATCACTTCTGTTGGTGGTGGAACTATCAGAGATTTGCTCTTAGACATTCCTGTTTTTTGGGTTCACGATATTCGTATGTACACCTTAACATTCATACCTGCTATTTTTGCAATGATTTTCAAATCTATCGAAAGAAAATTTAAAGTTACTCTGTTTATCTTTGATAGTTTTGGTTTAGGTCTATTTACAATTGTAGGAATCCAAAAAGGAATTAATGCCGATTTACATCCTTTGATTTGTTTAACTCTTGGAACTATAACAGGTTGTTTTGGAGGAATTCTTAGAGATATTCTTCTCAATCGAGTTCCTCTAATTTTCCGAAAAGAAATCTACGCAACAGCGAGTATCATAGGTGGAGCAGTGTTTTTATTGCTCACTACATATTCTCATTGGCATTACCCTATTATTCAAACCATTACTATTTTACTCATCGTTGCAATTCGAACACTTTCAGTAAAATACGAATGGCAAATTCCTAAATTTTACGGTACCGAGGAGGGATAAACAAAAAAAGAGAAACTGTCAATGTATTTAGACAGTTTCTCTCTTCAATAAAATATCTTCAAATTATACCGTGTACTTTATTACTTATGCTGTTTTGTTCATTTTCGAAGCTCCAAACAGTAGAAATACACCTATCAAAAGACTTACTACAGAAGCAAACGGAAAGAAATAAAACCATTCGATAATTCCGACAATAAAATACATTATTGAAAAACCAAACAAGCCTTTCTTAACTAATTTGGGACTTTCGTGCAAATGATTGATAAAATTCCAAAGTATCCATATAGAAAGTCCAAATACGGCAAAAAGAATAAGACTATATCCGTTGTAATAATCAGCCATACTGCGAGTTGCTCCCATAAAATCGGCACTATGTGATTTCATTACCGAAACCACTTCCTGCATTTTGGTATCTTCTGGCTTATCCCAACCGAGATGTCCCATCGTGTGCCCTAACAAATGTATCGCTATTAAACCAATAGCAATACGGATACTATTTTTTGTATTCATAATAATTATCTTTTAAACGCCAAATTGGGTTAAGTGATGGTCGAGGTGTTTGTAAAACAATACATTCCATTCTTTTGCAGTCATTTTCCCAAAAGAAATGTTGTCTTTTCCTTCAAAATGCTTTTCACCTAACTCTTGGGTGCGTGTGATAAATTGGATAAGTTCGTTTTTCTCTTTTTCAAAATCGCGACGGTCTGCGATGATAAATTCCGGAGCAGTGCGTCCGTTTTTAGGGTAAGGTTTTTCCCCAACAACCATCGGTTTCACAAAGGTTTTGAGCAAGAATTTTTTAAAAGCACCTGCTTTTTTAAATTTTTCTGGCGAATAGGTGCAGTGATATGCCACACTACAATGTGCCAACATTTGGTCTACCTTCATCACTCCCCATTGCGGTTGTGTATCAGGACGCAGGTTGTTGATGCGTGTAATCAATTCCTCTGCTACTTCTTTTTGAAAAGCGTTTTTTATCATCTTTGTTTATGGATTAAATTATTTTTTTAATTGACTTTCGTAGATAGAAATCCACTGTTCTACAGTCATTTTTTGCATCAATTCTGCAATGAGAGGAAAAGGAATATCTTCTGCTTTTTTGAATCGGATACAACTCTTACCCATATCGAGTTTGCGT
>JBHBEQ010000035.1:0-6373 GCA_041785575.1 Flavobacterium sp. | reverse complement strand
TTTTGCACAAAAAAAGAGAAATTATGCATTCTTTGGTACAAAAATACAATGTTCCAGGACCAAGATATACAAGTTATCCAACAGTGCCCTTTTGGGATGAAACTTTTTTTTCTCAAGAAAAATGGATGCATTCTTGCCAATTTCAATTTGATAAAACGAATAGTACAGAAGGTATTTCATTATACATACACTTGCCTTATTGTAGTAGTCTTTGTACGTTTTGCGGATGCCATAAACGAATTACAAAGAATCATGGTGTAGAATTGCCTTATATCGAAGCTGTTTTAAAAGAATGGTCAATGTATGTGTCTCATTTTTCTCAAAAACCGATTATTAAAGAATTACATCTTGGGGGAGGGACACCTACATTCTTCAATCCCGAAAATTTATCTTTATTAATTAAAGGAATTTTTGAGTTAGCACAAGCACATCCTGAAGGTGAAATGAGTTTTGAAGGGCATCCAAATAACACAACAAAAGAGCATTTAAAAACTTTATACGATTTAGGATTTAGACGAGTGAGTTATGGAATTCAAGATTATGACCCAATCGTACAACAAAAAATCAATAGAATACAAAGTTTTGAAAAAGTTGAAGAACTGATGAAATGGACTCGTGAAATAGGATATACATCTATTTCGCATGATATAGTATATGGTTTGCCATTTCAAACTTTAGAAAGTATTCAAGATACAATTGAAAAGACAAAGAGATTACAACCAGATAGAATAGCTTTTTATAGTTATGCACACGTGCCGTGGATAAAAGGAAACGGACAAAGAGGTTTTAAAGACGAGGATGTTCCAGTAGGAGAAGCAAAGAGAATGTTGTATGAAAAAGGAAAAGAGCTTTTGCTACAAAATGATTTTGTGGAAATAGGAATGGACCATTTTGCGCAAAAAACGGATTTGCTTTATAAATCGTTCAAAGAAGGCAAAATGCATAGAAATTTTATGGGTTATACTCATAGTAAAACCACGTTGATGATTGGCTTAGGTGCATCATCAATAAGTGATTCTTGGAATGCTTTTGCACAAAATGAAAAGTCGGTAGAAGATTACCTTTCTAAAATAAACGAAGGAGTTATCCCAGTATTTAAAGGACATATTTTAACCGAAGAAGATGTAATAATTCGAAAGTTGATTTTGGATTTGATGTGCAGTTTTCAAGCAGATATGAGTGTTTTAGAAAACATATCATTTTTAAAAAATAACTGGAAAAAAGATGTGGAAGAGTTTGAAAAAGATGGACTGATAGAAATAGAGGGTAATATATTGAAAATTAATGAAAAAGGAAAAGCGTTCGTGAGAAATATTTGTATGACCTTTGATGTTAAGCTCCGAAAAGCAGCCCCAGAAACACAACTTTTTTCAATGACAATATAAATCAACAAAAAACAGATGTTTTTTTTAATAAACACGTAGGTTTTTAATACTTTTGTATCATGGCAAAACAAGAAGATATTTTTAAGAATGTAATTTCGCACGCAAAAGAATACGGATACATATTTCCGTCAAGCGAAATTTATGACGGACTTAGTGCCGTTTATGATTATGGTCAAAACGGAGTAGAATTAAAAAAAAATATCCGTGAATATTGGTGGAAAGCAATGGTTCAGATGCATGAAAACATTGTTGGAATAGATGCAGCAATTTTTATGCACCCAACCACTTGGAAAGCTTCAGGTCACGTTGATGCTTTTAACGATCCATTGATTGACAACAAAGATTCAAAGAAGAGGTATAGAGCAGATGTTTTAATAGAAGATTATTGCGAAAAACTTTGGCAAAAAGCTCAAAAAGAAATCGAAAAAGCACGAAATAAATTTGGAGATGCTTTTAACGAAGAACAATTCATTAATACAAATCCTCGAGTTGTAGAATATTTATCTAAGAAAAAAGAAATCTTAGAGCGTATGGCAAAAGGACTAGATTCTGGTGATCTTGCAGATGTGAAAGCTTTGATAGATGAATTGGGAATTGCTGACCCTGAAACAGGTTCTAAAAACTGGACAGAAGTGCGTCAGTTTAACTTGATGTTTGGTACAAAATTAGGAGCATCTGCAGATACAGCAATGGATTTGTATCTTCGCCCAGAAACAGCTCAAGGAATTTTTGTCAATTTCTTGAATGTTCAGAAAACAGGTCGTATGAAAATTCCGTTCGGAATAGCTCAAACAGGAAAAGCTTTTAGAAACGAAATTGTGGCTCGTCAGTTTATCTTTCGTATGCGCGAATTTGAACAGATGGAAATGCAATTTTTTGTAAAACCAGGTGAAGAAATGTCTTTTTATGAATATTGGAAAGACACACGATTAAAATGGCATTTGTCTTTAGGTCTTGGAAAAGAAAACTATCGTTTCCACGACCACGAAAAATTAGCTCACTATGCGAATGCAGCTGCAGATATTGAGTTTAATTTCCCTTTCGGATTTAAAGAACTAGAAGGAATCCACTCACGTACAGATTTCGATTTAAAAGCACACGAACAATTCTCAGGGAAAAAATTACAATTCTTTGACAATGAAACAAATTCGTCTTACGTGCCTTATGTAGTAGAAACTTCTGTAGGTTTAGATCGTATGTTCTTGGCAGTGTTTTCAAAATCTTTACAAGAAGAAGTTTTAGAAGATGGAAGTACTCGTACAGTATTGAAACTTCCTGCAGTATTAGCACCAACTAAAGCAGCAGTATTGCCATTGGTTAAAAAAGATGGATTACCAGAATTAGCAAAAGAAATAATAGAAGAACTTAAATGGGATTTCCAAGTGACGTATGATGAAAAAGATGCTGTTGGACGTCGCTACAGAAGACAAGATGCTTTAGGAACACCATTTTGTATTACAGTAGATCATCAATCGTTAGAAGATAAAACTGTTACAATTCGACATAGAGATACGATGAAACAAGATCGTGTTGCAATTTCAGAATTGAGAAATATTATTAATAACGAAGTTTCTATGCGCAATTGGTTGTTGAAAATGAAGCAACTTTAATAGAAAATAAAAATCAAAAAAAGCGTTCAATTGATATTGAACGCTTTTTTGTTTAATAAGTTGATTTAAGATAATAATTAAATCAGAAAAATATATTGTTCTTTTTAATGAAAAAACGCAATTCGAAAAAGCTTATATTAATTATTTAATATAATGTATTAACTCAGATGCGTTTTTTCGAACTTTTTTAAGATTAGATTGCCAATCGTTTGAAGCATCTCTATATCCTAAAGGCAACAGAAGTACACTTTTTAGATTTTTTTTCTCCAGTTGCAATAACTCGTCTAATTCGTTGGCAACAAAACCTTCCATCGGGACACAATCTACTTCAAGCATTGCAGCTTCAATCATCGCAAATGATAGAGCAATATACACTTGTTTGCTAGCGTGACTGTGTTGGTGTTCTTCTGACCAAGACGTAAGTTGTTTGGCAACTAATCCCTTGTATTGATCAGAAAAACCACTTGGTAACTCTCTCTCCCTTTCGTATAAATCAAAGTAATGATTTAAGCGTTCGGTTGTATATTTGTCCCAAGCTGCAAAAATCAACAAATGCGAACACTCAGAAATCTGAGGTTGATTAAAAGACACGGCTTTTATCTTGTCTTTCAACTCTTGATTTGTAACGACAAAAATCTCAAAAGGTTGTAAGCCATTTGAAGTAGGAGCAAGGCGTGCAGCCTCTAATATCTTTTCTACCTTGTCTTCACTTACCGTAGTGTTGTTCATTCTTTTGGTAGCGTATCGCCAATTGAGAGCAGATATTGTAGACATTTTGTTATGATTTATAGTTTTTTAAAAATTCGTTTACGTTATTTTCAATACGTGTTTGAATATCCGATACATCAGCTTTGATGAAAGATTCTCCTAAAATGGTTTCGTACAATTCGATATATCTATCTGAAACAGTTTCAATGTATTCATCTGTCATTTCAGGTATAGATTGTCCTTCTTTTCCTTGGAATCCATTAGAGATAAGCCATTGTCTAACAAACTCTTTAGATAATTGTTTTTGAGGTTCGTTTTTATCCTGTTTTTCTTGATATCCTTCCGCGTAGAAATATCTAGAAGAATCAGGTGTATGGATTTCGTCAATTAGTACAATTTTTCCATCTTTAGTTTTTCCAAATTCGTATTTGGTATCTACTAAAATCAACCCTCTTTCAGCAGCTATTTCTGTTCCTCTTTGGAATAAAGCGCGAGTGTATTTTTCTAAAATTTCATAATCTTCTACCGTAACAATTCCTTGTTTTAAGATTTCTTCTTTAGAGATATCTTCATCGTGAGTTCCAACGGCAGCTTTAGTAGTAGGAGTAATGATAGGAATAGGGAATGCGTCGTTTTCTTTCATTCCTTCAGGAAGTGCTACTCCACAAAGTGTGCGTTTACCAGCGGCGTATTCTCTTGCAGCGTGACCAGATAAATAACCACGAATAACCATTTCCACTTTAAAAGGTTCGCATAAATGACCTACAGCTACGTTAGGATCTGGAGTTGCAATTAACCAATTAGGTACAATATCTTGTGTTTTTTGCATAAAACTTGTGGCAATTTGATTCAAGATTTGTCCTTTGTAAGGTATTCCTTTCGGCATAATTACGTCAAATGCAGACAAACGATCTGTCGCAATCATTACCAATAAGTTGTTGTCGATATTGTAAACTTCTCGAACTTTTCCTTTGTAAACAGAAACTTGTCCAGGAAAGTTGAAATTTGATGATGTTATAGTATTCATTTTATTACGTGTAATTTAATTTTATTGTATTAACCCTCTTTTTTTTAGTAGAGGTTCGATTTTTGGATCTCTACCTCTAAATTTTCTGTATAAAACATCAGGTTGTTCTGTACCTCCTTTTTCTAGGATATTTTTACGGAACTTTTCGGCTTGAGTTTTGTCAAATAAACTAGTTTCTTTAAAAGCTTCAAATGCATCCGAATCTAATATTTCACTCCAAATATAGCTATAGTATCCAGCAGAGTATCCACCTCCAAAAATGTGTGAAAAATATGTACTTCTGTATCTTGGAATAATAGCGTCTATTAGTCCTATTTGTTGCATTTGACGTTTTTCAAAATCGTTTATACTTTCTTTTAATGGAGTTTCTATTGTGTGATATCCCATATCTAGTAATGATGCTGCAAGGTATTCTGTAGTAGCAAAACCTTGATCAAACGTACCAGCAGCTTTCATTTTTTCAATTAAAGTATCAGGAATTATTTCTTGAGTTTTGTAGTGTTTAGCAAATAGTTTTAACACTTCTGGCTCAGCAGCCCAATTTTCCATAATTTGAGAAGGTAATTCTACAAAATCTCTTGGAACGTTTGTACCAGCAAGACTGGTGTATTTTACATTAGAAAGTAATCCGTGTAAAGCGTGACCAAATTCATGGAAGAAAGTAGATACTTCATCAAAAGTTAGCAATGCAGGAGCATTGTTTGTAGGTTTACTAAAATTACAAACTATAGAAATAATAGGTATTTTTCTCTTCCCATTTTCCATAGATTGATCGCGGAAAGACGTCATCCATGCACCGCCTCTTTTAGAAGGTCTTGGGTGCATATCCATATATAATATTCCAATAGTTTCGCCGTTTTTTTCTTTTACTTCCCAAGCAGTAACTGATTCGTGATATGTTGGAATATCTTTGATTTGTGTGTACGATAATCCCCAAAGTTTTTCCGTTACTTTAAAAATACCGTCGCGAACTTGGTCAATACTAAAAAATGGTTTCATCGCTTGTTCGTCTAAATCGAAACGCTCTTTTCTTATTTTTTCTGCATAGTATCTCCAATCGTATGGTTTTACATCGTCTTTGATGCCATCTTTTTCCATCATTTTTTTAATATCAGCAGCTTCTTCTTTTGCTTTTGCAATTGCAGGAGTCCAAAGTTTGTCGAGAAGATTGTTTACTTCCTCTGGAGATTTAGCCATTGATTCTTCCAATACATAGGCTGCATAATTTTTATAACCAAGTAGTAGTGCTTTTTCTAAATTCAAATTGGTAATATTGGCAATTATCTCTTTATTGTCACTACCATTGTTGTTGTTTCCTCTATTTTGATATGCATTCCATATTTTTTCTCTCAGATTTCTATTCGTTGCATATTGTAAAAAAGGCATTACCGATGCATTGTCTAATGTAAAAATCCATTTATTTTTTACCTTTTGATTATTTGCTTCTTCCTCTGCGGCAGTTATTAATTCGTTTGGCAATCCTGCTAATTCTTCTTTGTTTTCAACTACGAGTTTAAAACCTTGAGTTTCGCTCAATAAATTGTCGCCAAATTTTAGTGCTGCAACAGCCAATTCACTATTTATTTTACGTAATTTTTCTTTATCTTCGTTCGACAAGTTTGCTCCTTTTCGAATAAAGTTTT
>JBHBEQ010000034.1:0-3613 GCA_041785575.1 Flavobacterium sp. | reverse complement strand
CATTTAACTTATCTACATTTACAGTAAATGTACCATATTCAGTTCTACGTGTCCAATCATGTTCCATTGTTTCTTTATCAATTTCAAGTGGTAAACGGATGCGTCCAACAATGTACCCATTAATCACACGAGTTTTAATTCTTGCAGGTCCTCCTACAGTGAGATAGTCCCAATTTCCATCAATGTTTTGTTCAAGACAAGTAATCGTGTTGCCGTTTTTAGAAAGCAAGAAACCTACATGTCCGTAAACATCACTTGTTCCGTTTTGATAAATGATTAAATCTCCTGGAATTAAATCAAGATCTTTCCCACTAGCAACTTCTCTTGTTGCACCTTTTGGCATTGTATTAGTTAAATAATCAATCGCATTTCCCCACGGTCTGAAACCAAAGAATTTACTGAAGATATGCATTGGTAAGTCCACGCATTGACTACCATAGTACCCGTCATGATCAATTCGTTTTCCCTCTAAACTTCTTAAATAATTAATTAAATCTTTTTGTTTCATTTATTTTTCCTCCATAATTTAGTTAACTGCTCCATTTTTTCATCAATATACCCATTTCCTTTTAATGCTTTATACTTTTGATATAAGTGCATTGTATCACGATAATCCGTATCACTCACAAATCCTTTTTCTAGATAATTATTAATGTCTACTTCTAATCTTCTACGATAAATTGTTTGCATATAATCGAATTGAGCCATGTCGTTTTGTTTCAATTCTTTCGTATCACTCGCAATGGCATCTACTTTTTTTTCTACTACTTTTTGATTAAATATAAGTGCAATCACTCCTCCTAAAAATGTTAATACAGGGACTGTGATTGCCGCGATCTCATTTACTGCCATTTTACAATCTTACCTTAAATTCTTTAATTTCTTTAAGCGTTTGTTTGATTGCTTGGTGCCCACCTACCGAAACAAGAGCGGTTACAGCTCCGATCAACACCGATTGCGTTGTTGCACCTTTTGTAATAACTTCACTCGTTATACCTACACCAATTACAATCAATGGAATGAATTGATTTGTAATTTTAGGCAATGAGTACTTAATGATATTCCCTACTAATAAACAAGCTAGTAGTGTTTCTAAGTTTACATATTCTTTTAATAATTCCATTTTTCTATTTTCTCCTTTATATTTTAAATGTTTTCTAAAACGATTTTATTTCGTTCTATTTTTTTATCAATTTCTTGATTTTCTAATTTTTTATTGCTGATTTTTTCAATCTCAATATTCGCTAAATTTTGAAGTCGATTTACCTCTGCTTCTAGTGTAGCTAACTCAATATTGTTATTGTCTTTTCTTGTTTGTAAAGCTTGATTTTCAGCCTCTAATTCTTCTTTTCTCTCTTTCACTGTTTTCATTTACTAATTCCCTTCTATAAAATTAATACCATCCAAGCAAATAAAGTTTTTGTTTTTAACTGATGCAGCTTGAACTTCACCAGTATGCAATATTCGGATATACGCAGGATTATATGCATCATCTGTTACTGGAAAATATTTCGTTTGAGCAGGTCTATATCCAACGGGTAATGTAAATAGCGTATATGCACTTTCAGGAGCTTTAATTACTCCATATAGAAATATTCGGTTAAAATAATCTTTTTGATACATCACTTTAGCATACCCCTGTGCATGTGAAACCCCGTTTGCAAAACTTTTCACTTCGATTAAAGGAGAAGTCTCGCTTTTGACATAAGGTATTTCATTTCCATCAACTAAAACTCCATGAACTTGTAATCCTCTCATTTTTTTGTTTGTAGGCATTCCTCCAAACACACCACCTTGCGGAATTAACACAAGTGGTTTTATAGCCATTCCTACGTTGTCTAAATAAACAGAATGGGTAAACTTATCTGTAATTGTCATCTTAAAATCATAACTTGATATGTTTTTACATGTAATAGGAAGCATATACTTATCTTCTCTTTTTTCTACTGAATACTGATTACTGATTGAATATGCAGTATTCCAAGTATTTTTACCTTTTTCTGAATACTGAATCAAGATAGAGTAGTTGTTTTTTCCTAATATGTTTGCATAAGCCGTTTGAAATGATACATTTACTTTCTCTTGATTACGCGTATCTCTTTGCACATCAAACGCTGTAATTCTCGGAGCGTGATAAGGAAGTACCGTAATTTCTCGAATTGCAGTAGCTTGTTTCCCTCTACTATCTAAAACTTTTAATGTAACTACTATTTTTCCATTCGTATCTATTTTCAAAGTAAATGCGCCAGTACTACCATTTAAACTCTTATCATTGTAGCTAATTCCATAGTCAACAATCGTTGCACCTTGTTTCGCTGTAGTTTCAAAAATTGGAACAATTAATGATAAGTCTTGCACATAGTTTTGTTGTGGTAAGACAAGTGCTTTAATCTCTTGTTTTCGTTCTTCAAGATTAAAAGAATTAATTACTGGATTATATTCGCCCCCAAAATTCAACTTAATAATTTTTTGTATTGAGCTGATGTTTTCGTTTGTATTTCGATCTCGGCTAACTAGAGTAAATGTAATATTTGCATAAGATTGATTTGTAAATAAACCTACTAGCTTATCCAGATGATTTCTAGGTATCGTAAATGTTGCACTGCTCTTATCTTCATGCGTTACTCCTAACCACTCCCACTCATTTGTTTTAGGGTTGGTATAAGAAAGCTCCATAATCGTTTTAAACGAAGAGTTATGAATCACACAAGTCGCATTAAATGTTGCGTTACTTGTGCTAATTTCTGTCGGTAATGTACTTGTAAGTTCTGCACCTCTTAAAATTTTAGGAATATATAGGTCTCGCCAATCGTTGTAAATTCCCCCAAAACTGTAATTCCCATAAGAAATCGAAGATAAATCGCAATAAATACCTAAACTCACGCTCACACTTCCATCTTGATTGTGTGGAATAGTCCAACTTAAAGAGCCTAGCTTTTTCCATCCGTTTCTATCTAAATCAAGCCTATCAATGTAAACTGTTTTTTGCTCATTGTTTATGTTAAATGTAACATACTGTCCTGCATTGAAGTTGATTTCCCAACCACCACCAATCTGAATGTTGTTAATATAATAAGTTGTGGTATTGCTTTTAACATTTTGAGTATAACTCGTTTCAAAATATAAGCTATGCCCCCAGTTCCCACTAAAACTGATTTGTGGCATTAGTAATCACCCCCTATGTAATCAAAAAATAACATCAATCCGTCCTCTGATTTCGATATTTTATAGTTTCCAATTGTTAAACTAGATAGGAATACCCCTGAATTAATGAATAAGCGTTGATTACTCACATACGCAACTTCTACACCGTTATCCAAAAATGATAGCCTAGAATTGCCCAAACGCACTGATAAGTTACCTTGGTTATTCTTAATTAATAACCCTTGCGCATCTTGAGTAATTGTCGTTTTTAACGTTTCTAAATCACTCCTAAATTGGTCTTGACTCTCTTTAAATCTATCATAATCACCATTTAGGATTCGCTTGTAAGTTTCCCAGTCGTTTCCAAGTTTTAAGAAGTCGCTTACTAATAAAGCTAAATCTTCTTTTGAAGAAACTTTTCCCTCAAGAATTGTAAATTGTTCTTTTAAAAGTCTCGACACTTCACTAT
>JBHBEQ010000033.1:0-7400 GCA_041785575.1 Flavobacterium sp. | reverse complement strand
TATCTATCTGGATTCATAGAAGCTCCTATCACCAATGTTTTTTTGCTCATTTTTATTTTTTTATTTCAATTCAACATTTACTTTTTTCGACAACACCTCCTTTTGGATGGTTTTTATCTCTTCAAAATTACAAATCTCTGACTAATTAACTTTCATAATAACGTATATTATTAAAGCTCTTTGCGTTTTCAACATTTTTTAAATGTCTGTAATTTCTACAAAAAGAGAAAAACAAAAGTAGGTATCACATCCTAAAAATATTAGAAATTTCTTTCATATCTTTGCCAGAAACTGTTGATTTATCCACTGTTCTTCAAAAGAAAAAAGATATAAACAACTGTTTTTATTAAATAAGATAAATCAATCCAATTATTTTGAGCGTCTATAAAAAACTATTTAAAAACACAATTATCTACGGAATTGCAACTGTGGTTCCGAAGATGATAGGTTTTATAATGACTCCCTACCACGTAAAATGGCTACCCACTAATGCGTATGCCGATTACACCTTGATTTTTTCGTGGATGATGTTTTTCAATGTCGTATTATCGTTTGGGATGGAAACTGCTTTTTTTAGATTCTACAACAAAAGAGAAGATAAAAAGGAAGTTATCAACAACACGTTGCTGTTTTTGATGGCTGTTTGTGCAGTATTCTTACCCATAGTTTATTTTTTCAAATCAGCAATAGACAACTATTTTGGATTGCCTTCTGAGATTGTGAGTTTTTTAATTTGGATTTTAGTTTTGGATACACTTGCAGTGATTCCGTTTGCAATTCTACGAGCGGAAGAACGCGCCAAACGCTATAGTCTCATAAAAATTAGCAATGTACTTATCCAAACTTTACTAACTATCTTTTGGCTATATTGGATACCAAATTATTTGGAAAGCAACCCAGAAAGTGCTTTACAACCATATTTTAGAAAAGGATTTGAAGTAGGATACTTGTTTTTGTCAAATATCACAGCAAGTTTTGTAACTCTTTCATTCCTATCTAAAAATTATTTAAGGTTGCAATTTCGTTTCAACACCTCTTTGTGGAAAGAAATGTTTCGCTACAGTTTCCCTGTAATGATTGCCGGCTTGGCATTTGTCATCAACGAAACATTCGACAAAATATTTTTAGATATTCTACTCCCAGCAGAATTACGAGATATAGAAACAGCAAGTTATGGTGCTATTTACAAAGTAGGAGTTTGTATGGTATTATTTCGAATGGCGTATTCACTAGGAATAGAACCCTTTTTTTTCAACTATGCAAAAAATGACGATGCACCAGTAAAATACGCTACTATCACCAAGTATTTTGTAGTTTTTGGAAGTTTCGCTATGCTGGTAATCGTTGTTGTATCAGATATTATCAAATACCTATTAGTTCCGAAAGAAGCTTATTGGCACGCAATGAGCATTGTTCCGTTTATTATTCTAGCCAATTTGATGTTGGGGATTTATACCAATCTATCGGTATGGTATAAAATCCAAGACAAAACACATATTGGAGCATATATTTCAATTTTAGGTGCATTGGCTACAATTGCTTTCAACGTTATACTTATTCCATCCATTGGAATATTAGGTTCGGCGATTACAACAACTCTCGCCTATGCTATTATGATGATAACTTCTTATGTATTAGGTCAAAAATCGTATCCTATTCCGTATGACATCAAGAAAATTGCATTGTACTTAGGAAGCTCTACGGCATTAACCTTTGTTTATTTTTACATTTTTAGAGAAAATTATTTCGTAGGGATATTAATGATTCTTACCTTCGTAGGGATTATTTATTCTGGAGAGAAAAGATTTATAAATAACATACTAAAAACCACATTAAAAAAATGAAAATCAAAATAATCAACAAATCTTCTCATTCTCTTCCTAGCTATGAAACACTAGCTTCTGCAGGAATGGATTTGAGAGCAAATATAACAGAACCCATTGAACTAAAACCATTAGAACGCACACTTGTTCCTACTGGACTGTTTATCGAGTTACCTATTGGATATGAAGCTCAAGTACGCCCAAGAAGTGGACTTTCTTTAAAAAAAGGAATCACTTGTCTCAACTCACCTGGTACTATTGATGCCGATTATAGAGGAGAAATTGGTGTGATTCTTGCAAATATTTCCTCAGAAACATTTGTGGTAGAAAATGGTGAACGCATCGCACAACTCGTAATAGCAAAACACGAACGTGCAGAATGGGAAGAAGTAAATGAATTATCAACAACCGAAAGGGGTACAGGAGGCTTTGGAAGCACTGGAACTAAATAAAAAATTAAAATGAAAATAATCGTACCAATGGCAGGACGTGGGTCGAGATTGCGTCCGCACACACTCACTACACCAAAACCATTGATTCCTATCGCAGGAAAACCTATTGTTCATAGATTGGTGGAAGATATTGCAAAAGTTATCAATCAACCTATAGATGAAATAGCATTTATCATACACGAAAGCTTTGGAAAAGAGGTAGAAAAAGACTTGCTTTCTATTGCACAAAAACTAAATTCCAAAGGTTCTATCTATTACCAAAACGAAGCACTCGGTACTGCACACGCTATTTTATGTGCAAAAGAAAGTATGCAAGGCCCAATTGTAGTTGCCTATGCAGACACTCTTTTTAGAGCCGATTTCACCTTAAACAAAAGTGCAGATGCTGTAATTTGGGTAAAAGCCGTAGAAGATCCTTCTGCTTTTGGTGTGGTTCAACTCAACGAAAATAACGAAATTGTTGATTTTGTAGAAAAACCAAAAGATTTTGTTTCTAATCTAGCTATCATCGGTATTTATTATTTCGAATCTGCTGAAAATCTCAGAAGTGAACTAGAATACCTCATCGATAATAATATCGAAAAAGGAGGTGAATACCAACTCACAGATGCCTTGGAAAATATGAAACAAAAAGGATTGCGTTTTGTTCCAGGAAAAGTTGACGAATGGATGGATTGTGGCAATAAAAATGTAACGGTTGACACCAATAATAGAATGCTCAATTTCTTGAAAGAAGACGGAGAGCATTTAGTTTCAGAAAACATTACTATAGAAAACGCTACTATCATTCCTCCGTGCTTTATTGGGGACAATGTCGTTCTAAAAAACGCTACTATCGGACCTAATGTATCTATTGGAAAAAATTCAATTGTAGAAAATGCAACTATAAAGAACAGCCTTATTCAGACCAATTGTACCATTACTAATGCAAAATTAGACAATGCTATGATTGGTAATTTTGCGAAATTTGATGGTAATTTTACCAGTATAAGCATCGGAGACTATTCAGTGTTAGAATAATCATAAAAAACCGTCAAATGGCGGTTTTTTTTATACCTTCGAATTTCTAATATACTCAAATATGCAAAAAATATATATTGTTTGTCTGTCAGTATTGGTTTTGTCTTCTTGTAAGACAAAAAAATCAGTTACAGAAACTACACCTCCAACAGAACAAGAAATTCCTGTTTCTACGTCTCCTTCAGTTTCAGAACCAACTAAAACAACCAATACATTGATTTTGAAACATTATGAACTCCCAAAAGAATTTGAAACACTCCAAATCAACACTTCTATAAACACAAGCGAAATAGATATGGAGCTAAGTGGAGATATACGCATCGAAAAAGGAAAACAAATTCTAATTACTGTGCGTAAATTTGGTATTACAGGAGCAAAAGTATTGATAACTCCTAATAGAATAAGCTATTATGAAACCATTGGAAATACATATTACGATGGAAACTTTTCCTTTATAAACAACAAACTTGGTACTACGCTCGACTACGAAAAAATAGAAAACTTACTAATAGGAAAAGCTTTATACGACCTACAAGAGTCAAACCTTACGCCCTATAAATCCAACAATAACATACTTATTTCCGATAAAAAAACGGATTATTTGATTGAATATACATTTGATAATCAAATGCGTTTACTCAAAGAACTTATCAAACCTCTTGTTGAAGACCAATATCTAAATATCCAATATCAAGGAAATCAACAAAAAAATCAATTAGAGATTCCTAAAACAGTTAGTCTTAAAGCAAAACAAAAAAAAGTATTTGAACTTACGTTGCAATACAACAGTTTTTCTGTAAACGAAAATCTTCATTTTTCATATAAGATACCAAGTTCTTCCAAGTTAATAAAATTTTAGTTATTTTTGAATAATTTTTCAATCACAGAATGTTACGAGTACTATTATCTATATTATCTTTCTTGTGTGTAACTACAGTATTCGCACAAGATTACGAAGCGCAACAACGCAAGTTGGAAGCCCGAAAAATAGCTATCCAAAAAGAAATCAATCAGGTAAAAAATTTGATGAATCAAGAGAAGAAAAAAGAACGCAATATCTTGTCTGAAATTGAAAATCAAAACAAAAAAATCAAACTTACCACCGACCTTATAAAAAACACACAAAAAGAACAAAACAACATCAAAAACCTAATGTATATCAACACATTAGAGCTAGATAAATTAAAAAGAGAGCTTAAAGTCTTGAAAGAAGACTATGCTAAAACTATTCAAAAGTCATATAAAATTCGATCAGAACAAAGTCGTATCTTATTTATTCTATCTTCCGATAACTTCTTGCAAGCATACAAGAGGTTTCAATATATGAAACAATATGCAAAATTCCGCAAAGAGCAGGGAGATGAAATAAGAGCAAAAACCGAAAAGCTCGACGAGGTGACTAAAAAGATGGAAGTACAAAAGAAAAAACAAGACAATATCATCATAGAACAAGAAGCTAATAAAAAAACATTAGAAGAAGAAAAACAAAAACAAAATCAATTGATGTCTGAAGTGAGAAAAGACATCAAAAAATATTCTACGGATATCAAAAAGAAACAAGACGAAACGAAAAAAATTGACCGTGAAATCAAAGCTATAATCAAAAAGGCGATCGAAGAAGCCAACAGAAAGGCACGCGAAGCTAAAGAAAAGGCTGAAAGAGAACGTAGAGAAAAGGTTGAAAAAGAACGCAGAGAAAAAGAAGAACGCGAGAAAAGAGCAAGAGAAGCAAAAGCTAACACAACTTCTACAACTTCTTCTAAAAAAGAAGAAACAAAAAGTGTAGTGGTAAAAAAAGAAACTCCTAAAACACACGTGTCTTCTGATCGTTTCGAAAATCTCACCGCAGAAGAAAAGACACTTGCTAACAATTTTAGAGCTAATAGAGGTAAACTGCCTTGGCCTGTAGAAAAGGGTAACATATCACTCAGATATGGTAATCACCCACACCCTACAGTACCAGACGTGACCGTATACAATAGCGGGATTGAAATAAGCACTCAACCAGGTGCAGGTGTAAGAGCTGTTTTCGACGGGGAAGTATTGATGATTCAATCTATTAGTGGAGCTGGAAAAGCTGTATTCATTCGCCACGGGGAATTTATTACAATTTACCAAAACTTGAATTCTGTTTCGGTATCTACAGGGCAAAAAGTAAAAACAAAACAGGCTATAGGTACAGTTAAAACTAATGGAGAGGGCAAAACAATATTAAAATTCTTAATTACAGAAAACTCTACAACAAATAATCCTGAGTCTTGGCTTAATAGATAACTAACACTATGAAAATAAGAAAACCTTTTCATCTGCAAAATTGGATAAATGAAAATAAACACTTGCTAAAACCACCAGTTAGCAACAAAAATATATATTTAGAGTCCGATAACTATATCGTAATGGTTGTAGGAGGTCCGAATGCCCGAAAAGACTTTCATTACAATGAAACAGAAGAACTCTTTTACCAACTCGAGGGTACTATTCAAATAGATATTCAAAATGACGGTAAAAGAGAAGCCATAAAACTACATCCTGGAGAAATTTTTTTACTTCCAGCAAAAATGCCTCACTCTCCTATTCGTACTGAAGGTAGCGTAGGATTAGTAATAGAATACAAGCATAAGCCTAAAAATGCAAAAGATGGTTTACTCTGGTATTGCGACAATTGTAATGAAAAACTTCACGAAGTGTTTTTTGTTTTAAAAGATATCGAAAAAGATTTTCTAAAACACTTTCGAGATTTCTACAGCAACGAAAAATTGCGTACTTGTTCTTCGTGTGGACACATAATGGAAGCTGACGAACGTTTTATTTAAACCTCTTAAATACCTTATACATGAAAACAACTATTGAAAACATTTTAAAACAACTCAAACTCTCAGAAAACAATTCGGGAACATCTACTGGTGTTCAGTGGTTTTCTGGTAATGAAAAAATAGACTCTTTTTCTCCTACCAACGGAGATTTCATCGGGAGTGCACAACTCACTACCAAAGAGCAGTACCAAACTATCATAGAAAAAGCAACAGAAGCTTTCAAAACATGGCGAATGGTACCTGCTCCAAAACGCGGTGAAATCGTAAAACAAATAGGAGAAGCTCTTAGAGAAAATAAAGAAGCATTGGGAAGTTTAGTTTCCTATGAAATGGGAAAAAGTCTTCAAGAAGGACTTGGCGAAGTTCAAGAAATGATAGACATTTGCGACTTTGCAGTTGGTCTTTCAAGACAACTTTACGGACTTACAATGCATTCTGAACGTCCACTACATCGAATGTATGAGCAATACCATCCTCTTGGTATAGTAGGTATTATCTCCGCATTCAATTTCCCAGTTGCCGTATGGTCTTGGAATGCAGCCCTTGCTTGGGTTTGTGGAGATGTATGTGTATGGAAACCAAGTTCTAAAACTCCATTGTGTGCAATTGCCTGCCAGAATATTATTTCGGAAGTATTTGCAAAAAACAATGTACCAGAAGGTGTTAGCTGTTTAGTAACAGGAAATGAAATGGGCGACCTTATCAATACAGACCCTCACATTCCATTAGTTTCTTTTACAGGTTCAACTAGAATTGGAAGACACGTTTCTAAAACAGTTGCTGAAAGATTCGGAAAAACCATTTTAGAATTAGGTGGTAACAACGCTATTATCGTTTCTCAACACTCCGATTTGAACATGGTGCTTATTGGTGCTATTTTTGGCGCTGTAGGAACTGCAGGGCAAAGATGTACCTCTACTAGACGACTAATCATTCACGAAAGTATATACAACCAAACATTAGATTTTTTAAAAAATGCTTATGCTCAGCTTAAAATAGGAAATCCTTTAGATGAAAATAATCACGTAGGTCCACTTATCGACAAAAAAGCTGTAGAAGATTATTTGCATGCTATTGACCTTGCAGTAAAAGAAGGAGGTAAAATTATAGTTGAAGGAGGCGTTCTAGAAGGTGTTGGTTACGAAAGTAGATGTTATGTTAAACCTTGTGTAATAGAGGCAGAAAACCATTATAAAATCGTTCAAGAAGAAACTTTTGCACCTATATTATACGTAATGAAATACACTAATATAGAAGAAGCAATAGCTCTACAAAACGATGTTCCACAAGGG
>JBHBEQ010000032.1:0-5030 GCA_041785575.1 Flavobacterium sp. | reverse complement strand
TTAGGATTCCAATTATTCAAGTTTTTTACTGCATCTATAGGATTAGCATAATACATCATAACTCCTATAGTACTAATAATTAATGTAATACCAAAAAAACATAATAGTATCAACATTATTAGCATTACAGATTTTTTATAACTTTCAAAAACGCTATTCATTAATTTTTGAGAATCAATTACATAGCCTTCTTTGATGATTTTATCTATTGTGTGCATTATTTTCTATTTTACATAAAAAAACACACCAAAGTAATAAGGTGTGTTTTCTTGCATTTTAGTAATTAATTGTATTGTAAATTTTATCAATACTACCAAGTTCTACATTACCAGTTTTATATCCTTTTAAAAACCAATATTTTCGCTCTTCTGATGTGCCGTGAGTGAAAGTTTCTGATTTAACACTTCCTGATGTTTTAGATTGAATTGCATCATCTCCTACCGCTTCAGCAGCACTAATTGCAATGTCGATATCTCCTTCATCGAGAATGTCTTTTTGATGATACGCCCAAATTCCTGCATAAAAATCAGCTTGTAATTCTTGTGCAACAGAAAGTTTATTTGCCTCTTTTTGCGATTTTCCTTGTTGTGCTTTTCTAATCTGGCTACTCACTCCTGTAATTGTTTGCACATGGTGACCGATTTCGTGTGCAATTACATAAGCTATTGCAAAATCACCTCTTTTTGCTCCAAATCTTGTATGTAATTCTTCAAAAAAACGCAAATCCATATAAACCTTTTGATCTGCAGGACAATAAAAAGGTCCAGCTGCTGAAGTTGCTCCACCACAAGCTGTATTTACATCGTCATCAAACAAAACCATTCCAGGCTCTTGATATTGTTCACCGTTTTGTTGAAAGATCTTAGCCCAAGTTTCGTTATTATAAACAAAAACTGATTCAGAAAATTCCCCTAAAACAATTTCTTTTTGTGATAATTCGCGTGTTTTTTCCGTTGGATTTTTTGTCTCTACACTTCCTTGTGTTTGCTGTAGAATACTGCCTATCACTTGACCAGTTTCTCCTCCAAACATTGTCAATAACAAGGCAATTACTCCAATAATCCCTCCTCCTACTATGGCACCTCCTCCAGAAGTTCCTCTTCTATCTTCAAAATTCTTACTTGTTTTTTTCTGCCATTTCATAATTTTACTTTTATTTTATTAATTTCCAAACTACATCGTTTGGTACCTCTGCTGTAAAGGTCATTTTTTCTTTAAGCACGGGATGAACAATAGTCAATCTTCTAGCGTGTAAATGAATTCCACCATCACTATTACTTCTCGGAAATCCATATTTTAAATCGCCTTTTATCGGACAACCAATCGCTGCTAATTGCGCTCTAATTTGATGGTGTCTCCCCGTGTGCAAATCGATTTCTAGTGCATAATAATTATCTAATTTTTTAATAATTCTATAATCTAATACGGCTTTTTTGCTATCTACGACTTCTTTTAGATGAGCTTTTGAGGTGTTGTTTTTAGAATTTCTCGTAAGAAAATGTGTTAACCTATCCTCTGCCTTGGGTGGTTGGTTTTTAACTACAGCCCAATACGTTTTTTGTGTTTCTCTATTTTTAAATGAATCATTTAATCTAGATAGAGCTTTAGAGGTTTTGGCAAATACTATAATTCCAGATGTTGGTCTATCTAATCGATGAACAACTCCTAAGTAAACTGCACCAGGTTTGTTGTATTTTTCTTTGATATATTCTTTTACAACCTCATTTAGCGAGACATCTCCGGTTTGATCTTTCTGTGAAATATCCCCTACGCGTTTATTGATAACAATCAAATGATTGTCTTCATAAATAATTTGTAGATTATCTTTTGTAGATATCGTTTTCAATATATTAATAAATAGATATTTAATATGTATTTGTTAAATTATTAATTCAATATTTTGCTATAATATTCTTTCTGATACATAATCCAATTTTACACTTGGATATTTACTTTGTGTCATTTGAATAGAAAATTCTGAATCTGCTAAAAATACAAGTTGCCCTGATTTGTCTTTTGCTAAAAATTTCTGCTTCACACGTTTAAATTCAGCAAACTCTTCGTTTTTTGGATCTTCAGGACGAACCCAACATGCTTTAAATGCAGGGAAGTTTTCGTATGTACATTTAGCTCCATATTCGTGTTCTAAACGATATTGGATTACTTCGTATTGTAACGCTCCTACTGTACCGATAACCTTACGTCCATTGAGTTCTAAAGTAAATAACTGTGCTACCCCCTCATCCATCAATTGATCGATTCCTTTTTCTAATTGCTTTGATTTCATAGGATCGGCATTGTTTATATATCGGAAATGTTCTGGAGAGAAGGAAGGTATTCCTTTAAAATTCATTAATTCTCCCTCTGTAAGTGTATCTCCTATTTTGAAATTTCCTGTATCATGTAATCCTACAATATCACCTGCGTATGAAATATCAACAATTTCTTTTTTTTCTGCAAAAAAGGCATTTGGACTAGAGAATTTTAGATTTTTACCTAATCGCACGTGTGTATAAGGTTTGTTTCTTTCAAATGTTCCTGAAACAATTTTTACAAACGCCAAACGGTCGCGGTGTTTAGGATCCATATTGGCGTGAATTTTAAACACAAAACCTGAAAATTTATTTTCTTCTGGTTGAACCAATCGTGTATCTGATTCTTTTGGTCTAGGAGATGGTGCTATTTCTACAAAGCAATCTAGTAATTCGCGTACTCCAAAATTGTTTAAAGCCGAACCGAAAAATACTGGTTGCAAATCTCCATTGATATAAGCCTCGCGATCAAACTCAGGATAAACTTCAGATACCAATTCTAATTCTTCTCTAAGTTTGTTGGCAGCTTTTTCACCAACTAATTTATCTAATTCTTCCGATTGAATATCTTCAATTGTAATAACATCTTCTATATTTTTTCTACTGTCTTCTGAAAATAGATTGATGTTTTTTTCCCAAATATTGTATATTCCCTGAAAGTCATACCCCATTCCTATTGGAAAAGAAAGTGGAGTAACGGTAAGACCTAATTTTTTCTCTACTTCATCAAGCAAATCGAATGCATCTTTACCTTCTCTGTCTAACTTGTTGATGAAAACAATCATTGGAATGTTTCGCATTCTACAAACTTCAACCAATTTTTCCGTTTGTTCTTCCACCCCTTTTGCAACGTCAACTACAACAATTACAGAATCTACAGCTGTAAGCGTACGAAATGTATCTTCTGCAAAATCTTTGTGACCTGGTGTGTCTAATATATTGATTTTTTTATCCTTATAATTAAATGCAAGTACAGAAGTAGCAACAGAAATCCCTCTTTGTCTTTCAATTTCCATAAAATCGGAAGTTGCACCTTTCTTAATTTTATTACTTTTTACAGCACCTGCTTCCTGAATTGCTCCTCCAAAAAGAAGTAATTTTTCAGTCAAAGTGGTTTTACCTGCATCGGGATGGGCAATAACACCAAAAGTTCTTCTGCGTAATATTTCTTTATTAAAATCCATTTTCTATTGAAATTTGCTACAAAAATACAATTTTTATGTATTCATTTTAAATTCTAATTCAATCCTTATTTTACATTTTTACTAATACAGCTCAATATTACATAAAAAAGGATGGTTTAAAACCATCCTTAAAATATTGTTATTTGGAATGTAGGTTTTCAACAAAATGTATGAATTAATTCCATTCTTTTGTTTCTTTGAATACAAATTGTAGTATCTCTTGATCGAGATCAGTAAGCTCTACATTTCTTCGAGACATTACTATTTTCGCAGTTTCTAATGCTTTATCTAACTTATATTCAGCAATATTCTCTACTCCACCCCAACTAAAACTTGGAATAAAATTTTTAGGATATCCTCCTCCAAAGATATTCGAACAAACACCTACAACTGTACCTGTGTTAAACATTGTATTAATACCTGATTTACTATGATCACCCATTATTAGACCACAAAATTGCAAGCCTGTATCTTCCATTTGTTCTGTTTCATAATTATAAAGTTTTACTACTCCATAATTATTTTTCAAATTTGAGTTATTAGTGTCAGCACCAAGATTACACCATTCTCCAAGTACAGAATTTCCTAAAAATCCATCGTGTCCTTTATTTGAATAAGCAAATAGTACTGAGTTGTTTACCTCACCTCCCACTCTACAATGAGGTCCTATGGTAGTTGCTCCATAAATTTTAGTTGATAGTTTTAATTGTGCAGATTCACAAAGAGCAAAAGGACCTCTTACAACGCTTCCTTCCATTATTTCAGTGTTTTTTCCTATATAAATAGGCCCTGTTTCAGCGTTTAAAGTACAAAACTGTAATTTTGCTCCTTCTTCTATAAAAATATTTTCTGCTGAGATTACGTTAACAGTTGATGGTATAGGCTGCGATTTTCTCTCAAAAGTCAATAAATCAAAATCCTCCCTAATTGCTTGATCATTTTTTTGGAAAATATCCCAAATATGTTCGATTTTTAACACATCATCTTCTAATTCTAACCACTCATAATTGTCAAAATCAATATTTTCTTGGTGGTCTTCTGTGAAAAATGCAATAATTTCTCCATCTTTTACAATACCTTGATTTGGTGCTAAAAACTGTATCATTTCAACCAATACATCATTTGGACAGAATGCCGCATTTATCAGTACATTTTCTTCCATTTCAACCATAGGGAATTTTTCTGAAAGATAATCTTCTGTAACTGTTGTAATGGTAGTCCCTAGATATTTTTCCCATTTTTCTCTTATTGTCAAAATACCAATTCTAATATCTGCCACAGGTCTTGTAAACGTAAGGGGTAATAATGCGTCTCTTACACTACCATCAAATAATATATAATTCATTTTTTTTCTTTTTGAAGATAAAGTTACAATATTTCAAAAAAAAACCTCACAACATCGTGAGGTTTTTCTTTACTATTTATCAAATTATTTTTTGAATTTAGCGTATTTGTTTTTGAATTTATCAATACGTCCTGCAGTATCGATAAGTTTAGATTTACCAGTATAGAAAGGGTGAGAAGTACGAGAGAT
>JBHBEQ010000031.1:0-3250 GCA_041785575.1 Flavobacterium sp. | reverse complement strand
CTGCTCATTCTTACATAGCGTTTATCGCATTAGCATTGATAATAATAGCTGCAGTAAATGCTCTTTTAGGAAAGATGATGAAAAAAACGTTCAAGCCAGGAGACAGACAATTGAGTTTGTTAGGACTTATGTTTGCTCACATTCAATTATTGATAGGACTGATTCTTTTCTTTTTAGAAGGTCGTTACAACATCAACGGAGATGTAATGAAAGACAGTTTATCAAGACTTTACGCAGTAGAACATCCATTGATTAACATAATTGCTATTGTACTGATTACTATTGGATGGTCTAAACACAAAAAGAAAACAACGGACAACGAAAAATTTTCAAGTATTGGAATATTCTATGCTCTAGGAGCAATCTTGATTTTATCAAGAATTCCTTGGGCACAGTGGTTGAGCTAAACCACAACCAAATTAAAAACCGAACATCTATGTGGATGTTCAAAAATTGGAAACTATGAAACACACAAACATTTTAGGTTTGCTTTTCTTTACAGCCTTTAGTTTTAGTTTAGTATACTTCACTAAAGCTACAGGAGAAACATCGACAGCAAACGAAAAAGAAATGGCCTTAGCTTCAGTAGATACTTCAAAAGATATAGATAGTATTGCTATATCAAGAGTTTCAGAAGAATTAGCATCTGCGGAAGAAATGGAAAGAATCAACAACGAGTTGATGGATTTAGAAAACAACATCGAAGTTGTTCTTGCGAAAGGAATTTCTACACATTATGGCGATAAATTTAATGGTAGAAAAACTGCAAATGGAGAAATCTTTAGTAACAATGAGCTAACTTGTGCACACAAAACCCTCCCTTTTGGAACCATTCTGAGAGTAACCAACTTAGATAACGACAAAACAGTTATAGTAAGAGTAAATGACAGAGGACCTTTCGTTAAGGGAAAACACATAGATTTAAGCAAGCGTGCATTTTCAAAAATTGGAAACCTCAGCAGAGGTAATTTAAATGTAAAAATAGAAGTTTTACCAAAAGATTATTTGGAAAGTAAAAAGGAATTAGAGAAAGAATTAAAGGCTTTGTCTCAACTTGATTCTATCCTCCAAATGGACACCAAGGAGTTTAACTTATAATAAAAAACCTCGAATTAATTCGAGTTTTTTTTATCCCATTTAAGATAAGGATGCTCACTAATATATGAATTATAGTATCTAATATCACCTGTTACTTCGTCTCCTATCCATTCAGGAAGCTCTATATACTCCTCTTCAGATTGTAATTCTACCTCAGCAATTATCAATCCTTCATTATGTCCGTGAAACACATCTACTTCAAATAATTTCCCTTTATATTCACACAAATAACGTGTTTTAGAAATTATAAATTCCTCACATAATTCCAACAATGCCATTGCTTCTTCTTCAGAAATTTCGTTTTCCCACTCAAAACGAGACATCCCATTAGCACTCCCAATACCTTTAACAGTAATGTATCCTTTGTTTTCTTTTACGCGTACTCGAACCGTACGCTCTGGAGAAGAATTTAGATACCCTTGTGAAATTTTATAAAAACTTGTAGAAGTTTCTAAAAAAGTAGTATTTTTAACCTTAAATTTTCTTTCTATTTCAGTATTCATTCTGGATAAGATTTAAGAATAAAATTAGCATGAAATTCAATACTAAACAAGTAAAATATACGAATATAGACCAAATATTCGAAAAATACACAAAAGCTCCTTCTATCGAAGAAAGAGACAATCTTCTATTTTTGTATGATTTAGTCGATTATTTTCGCCCAAATAAACCCAAAAAAATTGACCACATAAGTCTACAAGAACTGATAGACTACCTAATAGTTCACGAATCTGAAAGAACTATTTTGGCAAAATATCTGTATTTAGTATTGAAAAATCGTGCCTTTCATCGAATGGTGTCTGATGCCGGAATTTTAAAAGACAGCGATTTTCTATATGAAGTAAAAAAACGCTTGTTTGACAAAATACTTCCCTATCAGCCACAAAAAGATTCGTTGGAATACGTATTAAATCAAATATTTTATAAGGAAACTGATTTTGTGTGGATTAATAAAATCCCATACAATGAATTGTTGGAATTATTCACTGTGCTCAACCTCGAACACATGTTTACAAAACCGTTCCAACAAAAAAGTACTTTATCTGAAATATTATTCGCTATCGGGCTAATCACACAACGCATGAGTGGACGTGCTATGGAATCAAACATCATTGATATGGTTCCAGAGTATACGCATCTCGAAAGTCCGTTTTTGGGATTAGAAAACGAATTTTTGTCTATAGAAAAAGCTATTAGAAACAAAGAAATCACTTGTTTAGACCCTGAAGGTCTAAACTACAAGCAGTTGATAATCTTGCATAAACAATGCCTTGACTTTGTAAATCAAGCATTCAAAAACAGCTCTAAATACGGAATAACCTTAAAAGTAAATCAAGGATTATTGCGTATCAGACAACAATTGATTCGAGTGGAAATTCTCATCAAACTACTAGCTACTAAAGACGAAACAGACAAAATCAACAAAACGATTTCACTGGCACTCAAACTTATAGAATACAACTGCTATAAAAACAACGTTACTACGTTGATTGCGGAGAGCACCCAATTAATTTCTTACGAAATCACCCAATATACCGCAAAAACTGGCGAGCATTACATTACAGAAAGTTCGAAAGATTATTTCAAAATGTTTAAAGCTGCTGCTGGTGCCGGAATTGTTGTTGGCTTTATGTGTATTTCTAAAGTTTTGCTATACAAAACAAATACGAGTAGTTTTGGATTGGCTTTTCTATCGAGTATGAATTATTCTTTAGGATTCATTCTCATCTACCTATTAGGATTTACACTAGCCACAAAACAACCGGCTATGACGGCAACAACTATCATCAAAGCAATCGAAGAAGGTTTAAAAAACACTTCAGAAAAAAATAAAGCCTTAGAAAACAAACACCGTGCGTTTGCGAATTTATTTGCTCGTTTGTTTCGTTCGCAATTTATCGCTTTTGTAGGAAACGTAATTTTGGCTTTTCCCGTAGCATTGTTTATTATGTGGATGATTGATTATACGACTGGAATTAATCTAACAGACACCAAATGGCCAACCATGCTCAAAGACGCTAGTCCGTGGCACTCTCCTGCTATTTTCCACGCCTCTATTGCTGGGGTTTACCTCTTCTTGTCGGGAATTATCTCTGGAAATGTTTCTAACAAAAACAAACACAACCAAGTATATTACCGCATCAAAGAAAAT
>JBHBEQ010000030.1:0-8609 GCA_041785575.1 Flavobacterium sp. | reverse complement strand
TGCAAGTTAAAAAAAACAAACAAAATACTTGTTTTTCTGAGGATAAAAATTATTTTTGCAAAAAATTACTAAATTTATAAAACTATGTATTGGACATTAGAATTAGCATCATATTTAAGCGACGCCCCTTGGCCAGCTACTAAAGACGAATTAATTGACTATGCAATTCGTACTGGAGCACCTTTAGAAGTAGTGGAAAACCTACAATCTATAGAAGATGAAGGTGAAGTTTACGAAACAATGGAGGAAATTTGGCCTGACTATCCTTCAGACGAAGATTATCTTTGGAATGAAGATGAATATTAATCCTACAAAAAACGTAAAAGTCTCCTTGAAAACTAAAAAAAGAGACTTTTTATTATAAATAAACATAAATAAATATTTATGAGTGTCATAAATAACCTACTTAAAGTATTTGTTGGTGACAAATCAAAAAGAGATGTTCGCCAAATACGCCCAATTGTTGAGAAAATCAATGCTCTGCAATTGTCTTACGAATCGTTAAGCAATGATGAATTACGTGCTAAAACGATCTATTTCAAAGAAAAAATCAAAGAATCTCGTTCAAGACAAGACGAGAAAATTGCTTCATACAAAGAAGAATTAGAAAGAACGACAGATATCGACAAAAGAGAAGATTTATACACGTCGATTGACAACTTGGAAAAAGAAGCTTATGAATTATCAGAAGCTACTTTGAATAAAATCTTACCTGAAGCATTTGCTGTTGTAAAAGAAACTGCAAGACGTTTTTCACAAAATGCAGAAATAGAAGTTACTGCTACACCTAAAGATATTGAATTTGCTGCAACAAAACCTTATGTGCGCATTGAAGGAGATAAAGCTATTTGGTCAAACCAATGGGAAGTAGCTGGAAAAGTACTTAGTTGGTCGATGATCCACTATGATGTACAAATGATTGGTGGTATCGTATTACACCAAGGAAAAATTGCAGAAATGCAAACTGGTGAAGGTAAAACATTAGTTTCTACATCTCCATTATATCTCAACGCTTTAACAGGTAATGGGGTACATCTTGTAACAGTGAATGATTACCTTGCAAAACGAGATAGCGCTTGGAAAGCACCTATTTTTGAATTCCACGGAATGACAGTGGATTGTATAGATAATCACCAACCAAATTCACCTGAAAGAAGAAGAGCTTATCAAGCAGATATTACCTATGGTACAAACAACGAATTTGGTTTTGATTACCTACGCGACAATATGGTGCATTCTCCTGATGAATTGGTTCAAAGAAAACACAATTTTGCAATTGTTGACGAGGTTGATTCTGTATTAGTAGATGATGCTAGAACACCATTAATCATTTCAGGCCCTGTACCTCAAGGAGATCGTCACGAATTTTTAGAGTTAAAACCTAAAGTTGACAACCTTGTTGCCGAACAACGCGTTTTATCAAATAAATTTTTAACTGAAGCTAAGCGCTTAATAAAAGCTGGTGACATAAAACAAGGAGGTTTTAACTTATTACGAGCTTATAGAGCACTTCCAAAAAACAGAGCTTTAATCAAGTTCTTATCTGAAGAAGGAGTAAAACAAATTTTACAAAAGACAGAAAATCACTTTATGCAAGACAACAACCGTGAAATGCATAAAATTGATGAAGCTCTATACTTTGTAATCAACGAAAAAAACAACCAAGTAGAATTAACAGACAACGGTATCAAATACCTATCTCAAGGTGTGGATGATAACTTTTTCATCTTACCGGATATAGGAACTCAAATCGCTGCAATTGAAAAACAAGGTGGCACTGTAGAAGAAATTGCTGATAAAAAAGAAGCGTTATTTAGAGATTTTGGTATTAAATCTGAACGTATTCATACACTTACCCAATTACTCAAAGCTTACACATTATTTGAGAAAGACTCAGAATACGTAATTGTTGATGGAAAAGTAATGATAGTTGATGAGCAAACAGGTCGTATTATGGATGGTCGCCGCTATTCAGATGGGTTACATCAAGCTATCGAAGCAAAAGAAAATGTAACCATTGAAGCTGCAACGCAAACTTTTGCTACCATAACTCTACAAAACTACTTCCGTATGTACAATAAACTATCTGGTATGACAGGTACAGCAATTACAGAAGCAGGAGAATTTTGGGAAATTTATAAATTAGATGTAGTAGAAATACCTACAAACCGTCCGATTGCACGTCACGACTTAGATGATAAAATCTACAAAACAATTCGTGAAAAATTCAATGCAGTAATTGATGATGTTGTAGAATTATCAAATGCAGGACGCCCAGTGCTTATCGGTACTACTTCAGTTGAAAACTCAGAATTATTGAGCAAAATGTTGAAAATGCGCGGCATCAAACACAACGTATTGAATGCTAAACTACACAAACAAGAGGCTCAAATCGTAGAAGAAGCAGGACAGCCTGGTGTAGTAACAATTGCTACAAACATGGCGGGTCGTGGTACCGACATTAAATTGACAGATGAAGTGAAAAAAGCAGGAGGTCTTGCAATTATCGGAACCGAACGTCATGATTCACGTCGTGTAGACCGTCAGTTGAGAGGTCGTTCTGGTCGTCAAGGAGATGTAGGTAGCTCGCAATTCTATGTATCTTTAGAAGATAAATTAATGCGTTTGTTCATCTCAGACAGAGTCGCAAAATTAATGGATTCAATGGGCTTAAAAGAAGGCGAAGTAATTCAACACAAATGGATGACCAACTCTGTAGAAAAAGCGCAAAAACGAGTAGAAGAAAACAACTTTGGGGTTCGTAAAAGATTGTTAGAGTACGACGATGTTATGAACGCACAAAGAGAAGTTGTTTACAAAAGACGTAGGCACGCTTTGCATGGAGACCGTCTAAAAATAGACATTGCAGATATGATTTTTGAAGTATGTGACTACATCGTTACTTCAAGTAAGGTAGGAAATGATTTCAAAAATTTCGAGTTTGAACTTATTAAACTGTTAGGATTAGAATCTCCATTCAGCGAATCAGAGTTTGCTCAAATGAAAGAAGGCGATGCTACTCAAAAATTGTATCAATTTGTATATAAAAAATACGAAGAAAAATGCACAAAAACAGCTTCTGACGCGTTCTTAATCATCAAAAACATATACGAAAACAACAATTCATTCGAAAGAATTGCCGTGCCTTTCACAGATGGTCATAAAGCGATAAACGTGGTGACTAATCTTGAAAAAGCATACAATAGCGAAGGTAAAACCTTAATCGATGATTTCGAAAAGAATATTACGTTGAGCATTGTTGATGAAGCGTGGAAAAAACACCTACGCAAAATGGACGAATTGAAACAATCAGTTCAATTAGCTGTACACGAGCAAAAAGATCCATTGCTAATCTACAAATTTGAAGCATTCAACTTGTTCAAATCTACTATTGATGGAATCAATAAGGAAGTAGTTTCTTTCTTGATAAAAGCAGATTTACCAAGACAAGAACAACCTAGTGGAACAGAACAAGAACAGGTATAATAATAATTTTATTTCCGCTAAAAGAAGTCTGTTTTTTCAGGCTTCTTTTTTTTATCCCTCAAGAAAAAATCGTATATTTGTAGAACGTTATTATATTAATAAATTCACATTAAAAAATGAGTGAAGAAGTAAAAAAAAGCAGTTATTCAGCAGATAGTATTCAAGCTCTAGAAGGAATGGAGCACGTAAGAATGCGTCCTTCTATGTATATTGGTGATGTTGGAGTAAGAGGTTTACACCATTTAGTATATGAGGTTGTAGACAACTCTATTGACGAAGCATTAGCAGGATACTGTAACAACATAAAAGTTATAATTAACGAAAACAATTCAATTACCGTTGAAGATAATGGTCGTGGTATTCCTGTAGACATCCACAAAAAAGAAGGAGTATCGGCTCTTGAAGTAGTAATGACAAAAATTGGTGCTGGTGGTAAATTTGACAAAGACTCATACAAGGTATCTGGAGGACTTCACGGTGTAGGGGTTTCTTGTGTTAACGCCCTATCAGATCACTTGCGTGCTGAAGTACATCGTGATGGAAAAATTTGGGAACAAGAATACACCAGAGGAAAAGCTATCTACCCTGCAAGACCAATTGGAGAAACAGACACAACCGGAACGAAAGTTACTTTTCAACCTGATGGAACTATTTTCACTCAAACTCTAGAATATTCATACGACACTCTTGCTGCTCGTTTACGCGAATTGTCCTTTTTAAATAAAGGTATTACCATTTCGTTAACCGATATGAGAGAGATTGATGAAAAAGGAAATGCTAAATCTGAAACATTCCACTCTAAAGAAGGTTTAAAAGAGTATGTAAAATTTTTAGATGGAAATAGAACACCTATCATTTCTCACGTAATTAATATGGAAAATGAAAAAGGTGAAATACCTGTAGAAGTAGCTTTAATTTACAACGACAGTTATTCAGAAAATATTTTTTCGTATGTAAACAACATTAATACACACGAAGGAGGTACCCATCTTCAAGGATTCAGAATGGGACTTACTCGTACATTGAAAAAATATGCTGATGCTTCTGGACTACTAGACAAATTAAAGTTTGAAATTACAGGAGACGATTTTAGAGAAGGTCTTACCGCTATTGTTTCTGTAAAAGTAATGGAACCTCAATTCGAGGGACAAACTAAAACTAAACTTGGTAACAGAGAGGTAGTATCTCCTGTTTCTCAAGCAGTAGCAGAAATGCTAGAAAATCATCTTGAAGAAAACCCATCTGATGCTAAAACCATTGTTCAAAAAGTAATCTTAGCAGCACAAGCACGACACGCAGCTAAGAAAGCTCGTGAAATGGTACAACGCAAGACAGTAATGTCTGGAGGTGGACTTCCTGGAAAACTGTCTGATTGTTCGGAACAAAATCCAGAGAAATGCGAAATATTCTTCGTTGAGGGAGATTCAGCGGGTGGAACTGCTAAACAAGGACGTGATAGAAATTTTCAAGCAATTATGCCTTTAAAGGGTAAAATTTTGAACGTTGAAAAAGCAATGCATCACAAAGTTTTTGAAAGTGAAGAAATCAAAAACATATTTACCTCACTTGGTGTTACTATAGGTACTGAAGAAGATAGCAAAGCTTTGAATTTGGATAAATTAAGATACCATAAAGTAATAATTATGTGTGATGCCGATGTTGACGGTAGTCACATTACAACACTTATTCTTACATTTTTCTTCCGTCACATGCGCGAACTAATAGAAAAAGGCTATGTTTATATTGCTACACCTCCACTCTATTTAGTTAAAAAAGGAAACAAAAAAGAATACGCTTGGAATGAAGAACAACGTTTGGCATTAATGGAACAAATGGGACAAGGAGCAAACGTTCAACGATACAAAGGTCTTGGAGAAATGAATGCGGAACAACTTTGGGAAACAACAATGAACCCAGAAAACAGAACGCTTCGCCAAATTCAAATCAACAACCTGGCAGACGCCGATAGTATTTTCTCTATGTTAATGGGTGACGAAGTACCTCCTCGTAGAGAATTTATAGAAAAAAATGCTACTTATGCACGTATTGATGCGTAACAATTTCAAAAAAAGAGAAGTTTTTAGTCAAACTTCTCTTTTTTTATACATACTTAATTGCATTATCTAATAATTTGCACATATAATTTTGTGATTTTTAGTGTATTTTATATATTTGCTCGTTTATAAAATACACATTTAATAATTAGTAATAATGCAGAACAAAGGACTCGTAAAATTTATCGCAATCGTCTTTGCATTGGTATGTATTTACCAATTATCTTTTACTTGGGTAACCAATCATTATGAGAAAAAAGCAAAAGAATTTGCTAATGGAGATTTGACAAAAGAAGCTCGATATCTCGACTCAATTGGTTCGCAAGAAGTATATCTAGGTAATACATTCCGTGAAGTTAGAGACAAACAACTTCAAAAAGGATTAGACCTTGAAGGAGGTATCAACGTAACCCTTCAAATATCCGTAAAAGATATTTTAAAGTCTTTGTCTAACAATTCAAACAACGCCATTTTTAATCAAGCTTTGGCTGAAACTGAAAAAAACAGACAAGGAAACCAAACCTTTTTGGATGCTTTCTACACAACATTTGACAAATTATCACAAGGTAAAGTAAAATTAGCTTCTTCTGATATATTTGCAAATCGCAACTTACAAGAAGTAACTACCTCTATGTCAGATGCTGAAGTAAAGAAAATTTTAGATGCAAAAGTTAAAGAATCTATCGAAAGTGCATATCGCGTATTGGGAGAGCGTATAGATAAATTCGGTGTTGTATCTCCTACTATTCAAATGATTGGAGAATCTGGACGTATCTTAGTTGAGTTACCTGGTGCTAAAGATATCGACCGTATCAAAGCTTTACTTCAAAGTACTGCACAATTAGAATTTTGGGAAACTTACAAAGCTGAAGAAGTTCAAAACTACTTGTTAACAGCAAATGAAGCATTGCGCTCATCTGCCAAAACAAATACAGAGGAAACTAAAAAAGATACCTTATCTACAGATAAAACAGATGTAGAAAAATTACTTACAGGAGCTTCTAAAGAAAAAGAAACTAAAAAAACAGAAAACAATGATTTAGGCCCGCTATTAAGCTTAATGCAAGCTCCAGGAATGCAAGGAAGTCCAGTTTTAGGATATTTCAAAACAGCAGATACAGCACAAGTAAACAGCTACTTGAAACGTCCTGAAATAAGAAATTTATTAAGCGGCGAACTAAGACATTTGCGTTTTGCTTGGGGTAAAACTAAAAAAGATTCTGATATCACTGAACTATATGCATTAAAAGGAAACGCTCAACAAATGCCACCTCTTTCCGGAGGAGTAATCACTAATGCAAGAGATGAATTTGACCAAATGGGACGTCCTTCTGTTTCAATGCAAATGAATGCTGAAGGAGCTAAAGTTTGGGAAGAATTAACAGGTAAAGCTTATTCACAACAATCAAATATTGCTATCGTACTAGATAACATTGTATATTCTGCACCTGGAGTTTCTACGGGACCAATTAGCGGTGGAAATTCTTCCATCACTGGAGACTTTACTGTTTCAGAAACAAAAGACTTAGCAAACATTTTAAAAGCGGGTAAATTACCTGCTTCTGCAGATATTGTTTCTTCAGAAATTGTAGGACCTTCACTTGGAGCTCAAGCTATCCAAAACGGTATTGTATCTGCCATTGTAGGTTTTATTCTTGTTGGTGTTTGGATGGTATTCTACTACGGAAGAGCAGGATGGTATGCTAATGTTGCTTTGATTGTCAACCTTTTATTTATGTTTGGAATCTTAGCTAGCTTTGGAGCTGTATTAACGCTTCCAGGTATTGCAGGTATTGTTTTAACTATGGGAACAGCAGTTGATGCTAATATCCTCATGTACGAAAGAGCCAAAGAAGAACTTCGACAAGGAAAGAGCCTTCTAGAAGCAGTTAATATTTCTTATAGTTGGAATGGTTCTATGCGTGCAATTGTAGATGCAAACGTTACGAATATTCTTACAGGTATCATCTTGTTTATCTTTGGAACTGGTGCTATCAAAGGATTCGCTACTACATTACTTATTGGTATCTTTACATCGTTATTTACTTCTATTTATATTGCACAAATATTTATATCTCGCGATATTAATAAAAACAAAGTACTTACTTTCGCAACATCAATCACTAAGAATTGGTTTACAAACTTCAATTATGATTTCTTAAAGAGAAAGAAAATTGCATATGTTTTCTCTGGAATTGTAATGCTTGTTTCTATAGGCTCATTATTTACAAATGGATTAGACCAAGGGGTAGAATTTGTTGGAGGACGTACTTTCCAAGTTCGTTTTGACAAAGCTGTAGATCAAACACAAATTGCTGAAAACTTAACTAAAGAATTTGGTGTTAATGTGGAAGTGAAACAATTCGGTTCTAAAGAACAAATGCGAATTGTAACAAAATACAAAATTGAAGACGAAAGTTCTGAGATTGATCAAGAGGTAAATAAAAAATTGTACGAAGGTTTAAAACCTTTTTACTCAAAACCACTTACTTACGAACAGTTCATTCACCCAGAAGGTGAAGGAGATATGATTGGAGTTGTACAAGCTTCTAAAGTTAACCCAACTGTTTCAAATGACTTAAAAGCTGACTCTATTTGGGCTGTTGTAGGTTCAATGGTAGTAGTATTTATTTACTTACTTGTTTCGTTTAGAAAATGGCAATATTCACTTGGTGCTGTAATCTCTGTATTACACGACGTGGTTTTCGTACTAGGTGTTTACTCTTTATTCTATAAAGTAATGCCTTTCCAAATGGAATTAAACCAACATTTCATAGCTGCAATTCTAACCGTTGTAGGATACTCACTTAACGACTCTGTAATTGTATTTGACCGTGTAAGAGAATATGTAACAGGAAAATCTATAAAAGGAGATTTTAACCACATTGTTAACCAATCGGTAAACACTACATTATCTCGTACAATCAACACTACATTTACATTGATTTTGGTATTATTTATCATGTTCATTTTTGGAGGTGAATCTATTAGAGGATTTATCTTTGCGATGCTAGTAGGTATGATCGTTGGTACATATTCTTCTCTATTCTTAGGTACACCAATTTTGGT
>JBHBEQ010000029.1:0-12470 GCA_041785575.1 Flavobacterium sp. | reverse complement strand
GGAAAGCTTCCTACACTTGGGGGAAAGCTTCCTACACTTGGGGGAAAGCTTCCTACACTTGGGGGAAAGCTTCCTACACTTGGGGGAAAGCTTCCTACACTTGGGGGAAAGCTTCCTACATCTTGGGGGAAACAAAACCCTTCTACTTCGCTCAAGGTAACCTAAATTCTGTCAGGCTGAGTGAAGTCGAAGCCTACTACACATTCTGGGTTAAATCCAGATAGTATAATTACACAATCCATCACAAAGTAGATTATACACCAATGTTTCCATTTGTTTAATGACACATCTGGCATTAATTCCCTAATTTTGTAACAATTCCTTTTTAGTATCTACTAATTTATTATGAAACAAAATATAACCTCGGAATTCATCGCTTTGCTTGAACAGCATCAAAATCTCATACATAAAGTATGCAGAATTTATACTTCAGATGAAGACACACATCAAGATTTGTTTCAAGAAATTTCTATTCAACTCTGGAAGGCATATCCAAATTTTCGAGGAGATTCAAAATTTACAACATGGGCTTATCGTGTGGCTCTAAATACGGCTATTTCTCTATTTAGAAAATCTCGAAAAAACGTTGAAACCTCATCAATAGATGTTTCTTCTTTTCAATTAAAGTACCAAGAATACGACGATACAGAAGAGATTCAACTACAACATCTATACAAAGCAATCCATCAGTTAAACGATATTGACAAAGCTTTGGTTTTTATGTACCTTGAAGATAAAGATTATCGAGAAATTTCTGAAACACTGGGAATTAGTGAGGTAAATGCAAGAGTTAAAATGAATAGAATAAAAACAAAATTAAAAGAGATTCTAAATCCGTAAAACTATGGAAGAACTAGATATATTAAAGAAACATTGGAACAAAACAGAAGATTTCCCAAAATTTTCTAAAGAACAATTAATAAAAATCATTCAAAAAAAATCCTCATCTACTATAAAATGGATATTAATCATTAGCCTTCTAGAATTTTTTCTAGGAATATTTCTTACTATCTACAGTACTGTAAATGTATCAGAACCTAAAAATATCATTGAGCTACCTATTCTTGATAAAATAATAGATTATTCTACAATTATTTCCTATGTAGTGATTCTATTTTTTATCTATCGATTTTATAAAATGTATCGTCAAGTAAACATTCTAGACAATACAAAAAAACTTATGCAAACTATCATAGATACTAGAAGAATAACAAAACAATATATCTTTTTCAACATTGGATTATTCTTTTGTCTATCTATATGTGTGGGATTGTTTTTGATTTTAAACGATTCAAAAAATGGTATCGTACCTATTAATCTATTTTTTCAGATTTTTATGTTTACAATCATTGTAATATGTTTTTGTGTCATTCTATGGTTAATATACCGATTACTCTACGGTTGGTTGATAAAACGATTGGAAAAAAATTACAAAGATTTGTCTTCAATAGATTATTAATCCTACACTAATTTTTCAAGCATTTTCATTAGATATTATTAACAATATAGAATGTAAAATAATTTATCGATTTAGTATATTAGCAAAAATTATTTTGTGATGAAAACAGTACGAATTATTGGAGTACCAGAACATTTCAACCTACCTTGGAAAATGTGTATTGAAAACGGTGAATTTGATGAATCTGGCATTAATCTCGAATGGACAGATATACCTGAAGGCACTGGAAGAATGTGCGAAATGTTGAGAAACAACGAAACAGATCTTGCTATTATTCTCACAGAAGGAATTTGTAAAGACATCTCAAAAGGAAATCCGACAGTCATCGTACAAGAATATGTAAGTTCACCTTTACAATGGGGAATTTTTGTTTCATCTACTTCTGAATATACAAATATTGAACAACTTGAAGGCAAAAAAGTTGCAATCAGTAGATATGGCTCGGGCTCACAATTGATGGCTATCGTTAATGCACAAAACAATCATTGGTCTATAGACAACTTAAAATATGAAGTTGTAAATACTTTAGAAGGAGCAATTGAAAGCCTTACGAATAAAGAGGCTGATTACTTTATGTGGGATAGATTTATGACACAACCTATCGTAGATAAAGGCATTTTTAGAAGAATAGGTATATGCCCTACTCCTTGGCCTAGCTTTATTCTCGTTGCTCGTAAATCTTTTGCAGAAAACAATCCAGGTGTTATTAAGAACATTTGCGAGATAATCAATACCACTACAAGAGAATTTAAGTTTATACCTAGTATTGATAAAACGGTTTCAGAAATTTTTGGTCAAAAACTCGAGAACGTTCAAGAGTGGCTAGAAGTAACCAATTGGTCACAAAAGAAAATTTCAAAAGAGAAATTTGATAAAATTAACCAAAAGCTTGTTGAACTTAATATTATAGACCAAAAACTCCACTACGAAGAAGTAGTTTTGTAAAATGCAAAAATCGTATCAATCTTTTTTTCAAAAATACAAATGGCGCTTTAGTATCCCTAAACCTTGGGATTCTATAGTTGTATTTGTTTTGAATATATTGATACTCATTCCTATTTTTATCATTTTACATCAAAATCTGGTCGATCCTCATTGGCCATATCACATAGATAGAATATTGCTGTTTATCGTATTGCTCAGCATTGTACAGCTTTTCTTTTATCTAATACGAAAATTTTTGATTATAGGAATTTTAGCATACATTGTCATGTTGATTTGGGGAACTATTTTCAAAGGTTATGGTTTTTATGATATCTATGACGACTATCGTGCAATGATATACTCTATGAGTGAAAATCCTAATCCTCAAGATGTGATTATATCTAAGTTATTGCCTTTTCCCAACAAAAGTAAAATTTTAAAATCTATAGAATACAACCATCCTCAAGTGCGCAACTTTGCGTTAAACGCTACTAGAAAACACTTTAGAAATATTGAAGGGTTTAAAGATTACCGTCAAATGATTCAGTGTTTTGCAATATTCAAAGAGGTACAAAGTCAATGGAATTATGTAAACGACCCAAAAAATCGTGAATATATCGCTACAGCATCTGAATCTTTACAACACTTCTCTGGAGATTGTGACGACCACGCAATACTTATGGCAGCACTCATACGTTCAATTGGTGGTACACCTCGCCTTATTCACACCAAGGGACATATTTATCCAGAAATGCTCATCGGAAACAAAAAGGATTTAGAAACAGCTATTTACTTAATCAAAGATGTTTTGTTTGTGCGTGAAAGTAAAGGCAAACAAATACATTACCACATCGATGAACGTGGCAACATTTGGCTTAACCTTGATTATACGGCTAAATACCCCGGAGGTCCTTTTATGTCTGAAGAAATTTTAGGTGCGCTAACTTTAGATTAAAATCAAAGTTTAAACTTCTTCTTTCTAGAAAAATAATACGACATAAATGTAACGAAACTAATGATATTTACTGTACTCAACGGCATTATTATGGCCGCTGCTAAAGGAGAAAGTTTGTTACTTAACGCAAATGATATACCTACAGTATTATATATAAGTGCAATGGAATAACTCATTGAAATAGTTTTCATTGAATCTTTAGCCAATTGTAAAAAATAACCAATATTCTTGAATTGAGATGCATCTAAAATTGCATCACTTGCAGGGGTAAAAACATTTACATTTTCCGATATAGACATTCCAATATTACTTTGTGCTAAAGCACCAGAATCATTTAGTCCATCACCTACCATCATAACATTTTTACCTTGCTCTTGAAGTTGTTTAATGAAATTTAATTTATCTTCTGGAGTTTGATTAAATACCAATTTGGTTTCAGCTGGTAATATACGTTCTAATTGTTTGCGTTCTCCGTCATTATCTCCTGAAAGTACATACAAATTATAGTTTTGTTTTTGTAAAAGGGTAAATAATTCCGGAAGTCCTTCTCTATATTGATTATCAATTTCAAAATACCCCATATATTCACCATTGATACTGATAAACACTCGAGTTTGTTTATCTTGAAAATGCAAATTTGCACCAACAAATTGTTCTGAACCTACTTTGTATGCTACGCCATCTATTACACTAATTATCCCCTTACCCATGATTTCCTCAAATGAAGTCGGAGAACTTATAGTTGCATTTGGAAGAAATTGGTATAGTTTTCTACTCAATGGATGATTAGACCCTCGAACAATGTTTTTTAATTGCTCTTTTTGTTTATCATTGAGTGGTATTCCTTGATATTGAATATCTTTACTAGAATTTGCTGTAATTGTTCCCGTTTTGTCAAATACTATGGTATCCACTTTAGACAATTGTTCTATAACTGGAGTATTCTTTACATACAACTTTTGACGTCCCATAATACGAATAACATTTCCCCAAGTATATGGAGCTGTAAGAGCAATTGCACACGGACACGCTATAATTAAAACTGCTGTTGCTACGTTAAACGCATCGTTAAAACTAGTAAAACTCCAAAAAATAAATCCTATCAATGCTATAGACAATAAAGCAGGAGTAAAAATTTTACTCACCCTATCGGTAATAGTTCTAAATTTTTCGGTAATTTTTTTCTGAAAAACATCATTACTCCACAATTGTGTGAGATAACTTTGTGATACGGTATTTATACTTTGTAAGCGAATTGCATTTCCTATTTGTTTTCCTCCAGCAAAAATTTTATCTCCAGATTTTTTCTCAACCGGAATAGCTTCTCCAGTCACGAAACTATAATCTATATAGGCTTTATCTGATAGTAATATAGAATCTACCGGAATCAATTCTTGGTTTCGAATAAGAATGATATCTCCTTTTTCAACTTCATAAACTTGAATAGGTACTTCTTTATTTTGTTCTATCTTAGTAACAGCAATTGGAAAATACGACTTATAATCGCGTTCGAAAGATAAAAAGTTAAAAGTCGTTTGTTGAACCAGTTTTCCTGAAAGCATGAAAAATACCAATCCACACATACTATCTAAGAAACCTTGACCATCTTGAAAAAATATATCAAACAAACTTCTTAAAAACATTACAATAATTCCCAATGCCATTGGAATATCAATGTTAAATGTTTTTGTTCGAATACTATGCCAAGCAGATATATAATAAGGTGTAGCCGAATACAAAAATACAGGCAATGAAAGCAACAATATTAAGTATCGGAAAAAAGGCTTGTATTCCTGCATCCAAATATCATCCACACTGAAATATTCAGGAAACGAAAGCAGCATGATGTTTCCAAAACCAAAAAATGCAACACCAATTTTATAAATCAAACTACGGTCAATTAGTTTTGGTTTTTGGTCATAATTTTCTAGACTTATATAAGGCTCATAACCTATTTTTGTCAATAATAAAACCACCTCTTTCAAGCTGATTTTTTGAGGATTAAAAGTAATATTTACTTTCTTTGTAGAAAAAGTAACTTGGGAAGCTATGATTCCTGAATGAAGTCGGTTAAGATTTTCTAAAATCCAGATACACGAACTACAGTGTACATTTGGAATGTATAACAATACGATATTTGTTTGTTCTTCAGCAAAATTCAGCAATTTTGCAACAATTTCATTATTGTCTAAATAATCATATTTTCCAGGAGTAATATTAGGCGAACTTCCAGGGTGTTTTTCAAATTCGTAATACGACTCTAAATCACAAGATGAAAATAAGTCATAAACTGTTTTACACCCTTCACAACAAAAGTCTTTTTCATCGTAACGAATATTTTGATTCTCAACAACCTCATTACCACAGTGATAACATATTTTCATTTTCTTTATTTTTTCTATTTTCACTAAATACAAAATTCCGAGCAAAGGAAAGAAAAAAATATGACTTTTGTCATATTATACGTATATTTGCCTACCTAAAATTCGGCTAATGGCACATTGTGAACATTGTATCGTTAAAGAAATCAATTCTTTTAAAATATTAAACAAAGAAGAGTTGAAACATCTGTCACATTCTAAAAATTCAATATTCATTAAAAAAGGGGATTTTATTTTTAAAGAACGTGATGCGATGAATGGAGTTTACTGCATCAGAGAAGGAATGTGTAAACTTGTAAAAATGAATTCCAAAGGCAAAGACACCATTCTAAAACTCATTAAAAAAGGAGAAGTTATCGGACAACGTTCGGTATTGTCTGAAGAAGTTAGCAATTTATCTGCTATAGCAATGGAAGATATGCACGTGTGTTTTATCCCTAAATCTGAAATTTTGCATCTTTTTCAATCAAACCACAAATTTTCTCTAGAAGTTACCAAAGACATTTGTCACCAACTAAAAGAAGCTAATGATTTAGCCACCTTTCACACACATCATACTGTGAAAGAACGATTGGCACATACTCTCATTTATTTACTAGAACAAGGTGGTAAGGATAAGGAAGATTTCTTAAATCTACATTTAAGCAGAGAAGAAATTGCAGGTATGGTAGGAACAGCAACGGAAAGTTGTATTCGTTTGTTGTCTGAATTAAAAAAAGAGGGATATATCGAGCTTTCGGGCAAGAAAATAAAAATTATCAAAGTAGATCAACTGAAAAAACTTATCGAATAATTATTTTTATACAAACAAAAACACCCCAACATTAATTTGTTGGGGTGTTTTTTTCTATTTTACATTTACTTTTTATCAGTGGATAAATTCTTTGCATTCTTTACTTTTTGATTAGTAAGTGCAATATCTATTACTTCACTCATTCGATCTACGTAATGGAATGTCAATCCCGTTAGATAACTTTGATTGATTTCTTCTACATCTCGACGGTTTTCTTTACACAAAATAATTTCCTTGATGTTTGCACGTTTTGCAGCAAGAATTTTTTCTTTTATACCTCCTACTGGAAGCACTTTTCCTCTCAAGGTTATTTCTCCTGTCATTGCAAGGTTCTTTTTTACTTTGCGTTGTGTAAAACTCGACAACATTGATGTAAGCATTGCGATACCTGCCGAAGGTCCATCTTTTGGCGTAGCACCCTCTGGCACGTGCACGTGGATTTTATAAGAATCAAAAATGCTATCGTCTAAACCATATTCTTCTGCATTTGCTTTGATGTATTCCAAAGCAATCGTAGCCGATTCTTTCATTACATTCCCTAAGTTTCCTGTCATTGTCAGCGCACCTTTACCTTTAGAGATGATGGATTCTATGTATAAAATATCTCCTCCTACTCTAGTCCATGCCAATCCAGTTACTACTCCAGCCGTTTCATTGTTTTCATATCTGTCGATATCATAACGAGGTACCCCCAATACTGCAATGATATCTTCTTCTGTCCATTTTTCTTTCACTGACTCTTCTAACACGATAGTTTTTGCCACGTTTCTCGCTATTGCAGCAATTTTTTTCTCAAGATTTCTAACCCCTGACTCTCTTGTATAATTTGCAATAATAAACTCGATATTTTTCTTTGTCAATACCAATGTTTTTGGCTCTAATCCATGGGCTTTTTGCTGCTTTGGCAATAAATGTTTACGTGCTATTTCAATCTTTTCCTCTATCGTATACCCCGTCATTTCGATAACTTCCATACGGTCTAGCAATGCTGGTTGTATTGTATTCAAGCTATTTGAAGTTGCAATAAACAATACGTTTGACAAGTCATAGCCTAATTCTAAGAAATTATCATAAAAATCTTTATTTTGCTCAGGGTCTAGAACTTCTAACAAAGCCGAAGAAGGATCTCCTTGGTGAGAACTTGACAATTTATCTATTTCATCTAACAAAAACACTGGATTTGATGTTTTCGCTTTTTTGATAGACTGTATGATACGCCCTGGCATGGCTCCAATATACGTTTTTCTATGTCCTCGAATTTCAGCTTCATCTCTCAATCCTCCTAAAGAAATGCGCACATACTCTCTTCCTAGAGATTTTGCGATAGATTTACCAATACTTGTTTTTCCAACTCCTGGAGGCCCATAAAGACAAATGATTGGCGATTTCATATCTTTACGCAATTTCAAAACTGCCATATATTCAATGATTCGCTTTTTTACTTCTTCTAGCCCATAATGGTCTTTATCCAAGGTTTTTTGAGCAAAGTTTAAATCAAATTTATCTTTAGAAAATTCGTTCCATGGCAATTCTAAAAGCAATTCCAAATAATTTCTTTGAATGGTAAATTCTGCAACTTGAGGGTTCATTCTCTGCAGTTTAGCAATTTCTTTTTCAAAGTGCTCTTTTACCTTATCATCCCATTTTTTAGATTTTGCTTTTTGGCGCATTTCTTCAATTTCTTGATCATGAGAAACACCTCCAAGTTCTTCTTGAATGGCTTTTATTTGCTGATTCAAGAAATATTCTTTTTGTTGTTGGTCTAAATCGTGGCGTACTTTGGTATGAATATCATTTTTCAATTGTAGCTTTTGCAACTCTATACTGAGTTTTTCAAAAGTTTTATATGCACGTTCCTTTATATCTTTCGTTTCTAGCAACTGTTGTTTTTCTTCAGAAGAAATACTCATATTTGAAGAAATGAAATTAATCAAAAAAGAAGTACTCTTCATACTTCTCAAAGCATTACCAGCTTCTGAAGGAATATTAGGATTCTCCGCTATAATCTCTTGTGCAATTTCTTTAATCTCTTCAACTAAAGTACTATACTCAACATCATCTTCGCTTACCCCGATTTCTTTAACCTCTTTTATCGTTGCACACATAAAAGGTTTTTCTTGTGTAACCTCATCTATCTCAAAACGCTTTTTTCCTTGTAAGATTACCGTCATATTTCCATCAGGCAAAGTAAATGTTTTGAGTACTTGCGCAACGGTTCCTACTTTGTAGATATCCTGAATTGTAGGATCTTCTACTGCTTCATCTATTTGAGTAACAACTCCAATATCTTTATTTTCTTTTTTTCTATTGATATGTCTTAATAGAGCGAGTGATTTTTCTCTACCTGCTGTAATAGGTACAACCACTCCTGGAAAAAGTACCATATTTCTCAATGGCAATATAGGAAGCTCTTCTGGGAGTTCTTCACTTGCCATTCTCTCTTCATCTTCTGGTGACAATAGTGGGATAAATTCTGTGTTTGCGTCTATCTCTTGCATAATCAATTGTTCTAGTGACACTATTTTTTCTTTTGTCATTTTATTTATGTCAATTTGTCATTAAATATAGAATTATATTTATTTTCACTTACAACATTGTATAAAATATTTTTTTCAAAACACTGTATTACAATACCATAACTCTATATTGAATTAATACTACACTTATGTATTTCAATCTTTGTGCCAATAAAAAATCCCGCAAAAAGCGAGATTTTTTAATTATCAATATATTTTTTTTAGAATAATTTTATCTCAAAAAATTAATAATTAACATATTTAAAGAAACCATTTTCTAGATTAACCTTTGCTGAAGCAGTCGAAGTCGACGAATACATTTCAAATCGGAAAGAGCCTTCAAATTGCTCTGTAGTCGTATTGATATGCTCTACTGTAAAAGTACCTCTATCTAAATAAAAATTTTCAGGAGTATCTTCCACAGCTGTACTATATGCTACTAAATTATTTGAACCTAAATTAGCCGAAACATATTTCGGAGCTGCCATGTCTACTTTTCCAATGGCTGTTTGATATTCTCCCTCTTCTAAAGCTGCAATACCACCTGCTAAATTGTTTGTAAATGAAATACTCAACGTTATTGGTTCAAATTGACTGTAAATATCCTTTACAACCGCAGTAAGCACTATATATCCTAGCGAAGTATTAATAGATACATTACTCCCTCTAGCAATTCTTGTTTGTCCGCCTAAATCAAAACGCAACACAGCCTCACCTTTTGTTGTTCCGCTTGTAATTTCTGTATCTATTTTTTCCGCTTCACAAGACAACAATCCTAACGACACCAAAGATATTAAACCTATATTTTTTAATGTTTTCATATTTATATGCATTGTTAATTTTTTCCAAATATATAATTTTTTATTTTTATTTCAATTTCTCTAACATTTTTTTTCTTATTGCTACAAAAAAAAGAGGTTATTTACTATGTGTAAAACAACCTCTTTCTTTATATAACTACTTGCAAAAGTTTAATATCTGTAGTATTCTGGCTTGAACGGCCCTTCTACTGTAACTCCAATATATTTTGCTTGTTCTTCTGTCAATTCGTCTAACTCCACTCCTATTTTTGCCAAGTGTAAACGAGCAACTTTTTCATCTAAATGTTTCGGAAGCATATATACTTTATTTTCGTATTTTTCCGAATAATTCCACAATTCAATTTGTGCTAATGTTTGATTTGTAAATGAATTAGACATCACAAACGAAGGATGACCAGTTGCACATCCAAGATTTACTAAACGTCCTTCTGCTAAGATGATGATATCATTTCCATCTACATTATAAATATCTACTTGAGGCTTTACTTCTACTTTTGTATTTCCATAGTTTTTGTTTAACCATGCCATATCAATTTCATTGTCAAAATGCCCGATATTACAAACTATGGTTTTATCTTTCATTTTCTTGAAATGTCTATCTACAACGATGTCTTTATTTCCAGTAGTTGTAATTACAATATCAGCATTAGAAATTGCATTGTCTAACTTTTTCACTTCATATCCCTCCATTGCAGCTTGTAAAGCACAAATAGGATCAATTTCTGTCACAGTTACAATCGAACCAGCACCACGGAAAGAAGCTGCTGTTCCTTTTCCTACATCTCCGTATCCACATACCACTACTCTTTTTCCTGCCAACATTACATCTGTTGCACGACGAATAGCATCTACAGCAGATTCTCTACATCCATATTTGTTATCAAATTTTGATTTTGTAACAGAATCGTTTACATTAATTGCAGGAATTGGCAATGTACCATTTGCCATACGCTCATATAATCTGTGTACCCCTGTTGTTGTTTCTTCTGAAAGACCTTTGATATCTGCAACCAATTCTGGATAGCGATCCAATACCATATTTGTCAAGTCGCCACCATCGTCAAGAATCATATTCAACGGTTTGCGTTCTTCTCCAAAAAACAACGTTTGTTCTATACACCAATCAAATTCTTCTTCCGAAAGCCCTTTCCAAGCATATACTTGGATTCCTGCTTCTGCAATTGCAGCAGCTGCATGATCTTGCGTAGAAAAAATATTACACGAGCTCCAAGTTACTTCTGCTCCTAATGCTTTTAATGTCTCTATTAACACTGCTGTTTGAATTGTCATATGCAAACATCCAGCAATTCTAGCACCTTTCAATGGTTGTTCCTCTTTATATTCTTCACGCAATGCCATTAATCCTGGCATTTCTGCTTCTGCCAATTCAATTTCTTTACGACCCCAAGATCCTAAAGATATATCTTTTACTTTATAAGGTACATAAGGTATATTTTTCTCACTCATTGTATTTTGTTTTATTTTTTTTTCTTAATTATGTCTGCAAATATACGTCTTTCTTTGTTATTTTTGCCCTAATTTTACTATTTATCACACCTTTTGAAACTATGCCTATTTATAAACATTTGATTATTTCCCATGAAACATCTATTAGTATATGGCATATTTCTGAATCTTTAGAAACAATATCTAAAGGAATAGTGCTTAAAGATACACATCGTATTAAATACGAAAAGCTCAAAACACCTGCACATCAAAAGAGTTTTTGGAGTGTAAGAAAACTATTGGAATTTAATGGATATTCTGACGTTGATTTGAATTATTCCGATAATGGAAAACCATTCCTATCCAATGACACTTCTATTTCTATCAGTCATTCATTTGATTTTTCTACTATCATTTTCAGCAAACACCAAGTTGGAATTGATATTGAAATGATTCGTGAAAAAATAGTACCAATTGCACCTAAATTTGCAAAAAATGAATTGACTTACTTGCAAAAAAACGATAAACTCACTGAAAATCTCACCATTATCTGGTCGGTAAAAGAAGCTGTTTATAAGTTAGGATTAAAAAAAAGTATTCATTTCAACAATGAAATTTTTGTAACTCTCTTCGAAGACAACTCCAATGAAGGAAGAGTTCGCATTTCTTTGAAAGAAAATAATTCATCGCTTGAATTGCCGTTTTATATTATTCGAATAGAAAACTATATTCTCACCTATATTATTATGGAATAAAAAAAATCCCTAAATACAAATGTACTTAGGGATAAAATATTGAGTATTCTATTATAATTCGTGTAATACCATTATTGGATTTTCTGAATGATGAGTAAGTTCTTTTGTAAAACTCTTTCCAAACAACCTATCAAAAAAGTTTCTATTTCTACGCACCATTGCCAAAATATCTATACTGTTTACCTTCATAAAATCAAACACACTATCTTCTACTTCAGCACTATAAATAATTTGTATTGAAAGACGTTCGTTGGCAAACTCTTGCTCCCACTCTTTTACTTTCGCTTCTAATTCGTTATTTTCAGATTTTGCAACGTGTACTACTTTTACCTTTGCTTGTAGTAATTCTGCAATTTCTAATATTTCTTTTAATGCATTTTTGTCTACATCTTTAAACAAAGTAGTAAATCCAATGGTTTT
>JBHBEQ010000028.1:0-8256 GCA_041785575.1 Flavobacterium sp. | reverse complement strand
GTTGAAAATTATTCTATATTTGCTACATAACTAATTAAATTAATTAATATGAGAAAAATAATAGGACTATTGATGTTGGGTACTGTGCTTCTTTCTTGTAATGGAGCAGATAATTCAGGCGCTCAAGCAGAAAAAACAGTAAACATCAAAACATTTGACAATGTAAAAGTAGCATTTGCTGAAGGGTATTCACAAAGTGCAGAGGGTACATTTACTTTTCCTGAAGATGTTGAAAATGTAAAAACCATTAAAATGTATGTGCAAGACATTTGTCCTAATAAAGAGTGTGACGAATGGGATCGCTATGCAAATGTATATGCAAAAGATAAGACTACTGGAGAATGGTATGAAATAGCGCGTTTTATTACACCTTATTGGGTAGGAACTGAAAAGTTAGAAAGAGGACTAGAGTTTGATGTAACGGATTTTAAATCTGTGCTTTCAGGAGCTACAGAAATCAAAATTTATACAGAAACTTGGTTGGCAAAAGGTCGTACATATAGTGTAGATTTCGATTTTGTTTATGGTACACCAGATTATAAGTATTCTGCTGTAGTACCAGTGATTCAGCAAAATAAATCTTCTATTGATGGAGTGCCTTATGGAGTAACTCACAATGTAGATTTGACTAGAAATGTTACATTACCATCAGGGATAGAGTCGGCTCATTTACGTACAATTATTACAGGGTGGGGGCATGCAAGACCTGACAACTGTGCAGAATGGTGTAAGAAAACACATTATATTGCCATTAATAATACGCCAAAATACCAACATTATTTAGATGGATTAGGATGTAAAAACAATCCGATAGATAATCAATCTCCTGGAAGATGGCGACCAGATAGAGCAGGGTGGTGTCCGGGAATGGCAGTGCCAGTGAGAGTAGATGTGTTGGAAAATTCGTTGTTTGGAACATCTTTTGACTATGAATACCAATTCCAAGATTACACAAACGACGGTACAAATGGAAATGCTTATTATGCGTTGTCAACTTTTGTAGTTGTGAAAAGTAATAATCCAATAACTGTAAAACCAACAGTTCAGAATTAATAGTAAAAAAAGAGATTCCATTTTGGAATCTCTTTTTTTATCATTAGATTTTACACAAATCGGATGATGAAGTAGTTTTTCTTTCCTCTTTGTAATAACACAAATTCGTTGTTAATTAGATGCTCTGTAGTGAGTGTGAAATCTTCTTTTACTTTTTCTCTGTTTACAGAAATGGAATTTTCCCCTAAAGCTCTTCGAGCTTCTCCATTAGATTTTAAGAAACCTGTTTTAGAGTTTAATACATCTACGATATTAATACCTTCTTGAAGTTCTGATAGAGCTACTTCTGCTTGAGGTACACCTTCGAATACATCTAAAAATGTTTTAGAATCTAATAATTTTAAATCAGCTGATGAAGAATTTCCAAACAAAATAGCAGAAGCTTTTTCAGCACTTTCTAAATCTTCTTTTGAATGTACAAGAGTGGTGATTTCTTGAGCTAATTTTCTTTGAAGATTTCTTAAGTGAGGTTCTTTTTGATGATTTTCCACAAGTGTTGTAATTTCTTCTTGAGAAAGCATTGTGAAAATCTTGATATATCTTTCAGCGTCAACATCTGAAATATTGAGCCAATATTGGTAAAATTTGTAAGGAGAAGTTTTTTCAGGATCAAGCCAAATGTTTCCTCCTTCAGATTTTCCAAATTTTGTTCCATCTGCTTTGGTAATTAGAGGGCAAGTCATAGCATATGCTTTACCACCTGCAATACGACGGATGAGTTCTGTACCTGTTGTAATATTACCCCATTGGTCAGAACCTCCCATTTGTAAAGTTAGATTGTTTTCTCTATAAAGATGTAAGAAATCATATCCTTGAAGTAATTGGTACGAAAACTCCGTAAAAGACATACCTTCTGTATTTTCGTTTGGATCGAAACGTTTTTTTACAGAATCTTTTGCCATCATATAATTTACTGTAATGTGTTTTCCGATATCTCTAATGAAAGATAAAAACGAAAAGTTTTTCATCCAGTCAAAATTATTTACCAATTCAGCTTTATTTGGAGCGGTGCTTTCAAAGTCGAGGAATTTTGCTAATTGTTTTTGTATTCCTTGGATGTTTTGAGAAAGAGCCTCTTCTGTAAGTAAATTTCTTTCTGCAGATTTTCCTGAAGGATCCCCGATCATACCTGTAGCTCCACCAATTAAAGCATATGGTTTATGACCGCAGTTTTGAAAGTGTTTTAGCATCATTACACCAACGAGATGCCCGATGTGTAAAGAATCTGCAGTAGGGTCTATACCTACATAAGCAGAGCGTAAGCCTTCCAACAAATGTTGTTCTGTTTCAGGCATAATATCTTGAATCATACCTCTCCAACGGAGTTCTTCTATGAAGTTTTTCATGGATGTATTTTTTATAAAATAGTTGTGCAAAAATAAACTTTTCAGAGGATTTTTTTATAATAATAAAAGAGTTTAATCAGTCTTTTATTTCTTCTTTATTTCCCAGAAAAGATAGATTAATCGAATTTAAATCGTAAATGTTGTGTTTATCACGAGGGTCATCGGGTAGAGCTTCTACTTTTTTTATTTCATCTTTTAACTTTATATCTATACTATCTAGCATTTGTGTATAAATTTCTACGTTTGCCATATAGTATCGATGCTGTTCTATAAAACGGATGCTATCAAGTCCGTATTTAACAAGGATTTGATTAGGAGTTTGTTTTAAAAAAATACTATCTTTTTGATTGATGTTGGAATAAAGGCCATTGACAACAAAAAGTTCGTACAATAATTCTTGCATCTTTTGTTGATTTAAAAGATTTTCAGGTTTATTTTCTTTTTTGCAAGAAATAAAACAGATGGTTAATAATAGTATAGAAGCTATTTTTTTCATTACTGGCGGTTGAATAATAATCGTTGTCCGAAAGTTTTGTCGTTTATTTTTCCATCGAGCATTGCGATGTTACCGTTTACAATTGTTGTTGAGATAGAGTGCGAAAATACCTTTCCTTCTAATGGCGACCAACCGCATTGATATAGAATGTTGTCTTTGTTTACAGTAAAAGGACTATTTGGATCTATTATCGCTATATCTGCGTGGTAGCCTTCACGAAGGAATCCGCGTTTCTCTATTTGGAATACAATTGCAGGGTTGTGGGCCATTTTCTCTACAACTTTTTCCACTTCTATTTTTCCTTCTTTTGCAAATTCTAGCATTGTAAGTAGAGAATGTTGTACAAGTGGTCCGCCAGAAGGTGCTTGAAGGTATTTTTGTGATTTTTCTTCTAAAGTATGAGGTGCGTGGTCTGTTGCAATTACGTCTAAGCGATTGTCAAGTAGTGCTTCCCACAAAGCATTTTTATCACTTTCAGTTTTTACAGCAGGATTCCATTTGATGAAATTTCCTTTTGTTGCATAGTCTTTATCTGTGAAATACAAGTGGTGCACACATACCTCTGAAGTTATTTGTTTTTCTTCCAAAGGTATCTGATTAGTGAATAATTCTGTTTCTCTTGCTGTACTGATGTGGAAAATATGTAATCTAGCACCAGTTTTTTTTGCAAGAGCAATAGCTTTTGAAGAAGATTTGTAACAAGCCTCTTCGCTTCTGATGATAGGGTGTTGGTCTGTAGGAATGTCTTCTCCGTAGGTTTCTTTAGCCTTTTGTAAATTGTTTTTTATAGTTTCTTCATCTTCGCAGTGAACAGCAATAAGCATTTTAGTTGAAGAAAATATTTTTTCTAAAACTTCTTCATTATCAACCAACATGTTTCCAGTAGATGAACCCAAGAACAATTTAATACCTGCTACATTTCTAGGATTTGTTTTTAGAATTTCATCTAAATTATCGTTTGTCCCTCCCATCATAAAGGAATAATTCGCATAAGAAGTTTTAGAAGCGATGTTGTATTTTTCTTCCAAAATTTCTTGGGTTACAGTATTGGGAACTGTATTAGGTTGTTCAATAAAAGATGTAACTCCTCCAGCAATAGCTGCTTTAGATTCAGATGCTATAGTAGCTTTGTGCGTAAGACCTGGTTCGCGAAAGTGTACTTGGTCGTCAATAATTCCAGGTATAATCCACTTTCCTTCAGCATCAATAATTTGTGCTGTGTCTTCCGTAATATTTTCGTCAATTTTTGAAATAAAACCATTTTCAATTAAAAGGTCGCTTTTAAATCGAATACCTTCATTGATGATGGTTCCGTTTTTTATCAATATTTTATTCATTTGTATAAATTATAATTTGTTTAGCAGTTTTTTCCATCTTAGGAGCAATACACCTAAAATAGCCTCTTTAATAATGCCTCCAGACATTTTAGACGAGCCTTTTGTTCTATCAGTAAATATAATAGGAATTTCTAGAATTTTAAAATTTTTTACATAAGCTCGGTATTTCATTTCAATTTGGAAAGCATAACCGACAAATTTAATTTTTTGTAAAGGAATGGCTTCCAAAACGTGTCGTTTGTAGCAAATAAATCCTGCAGTTGTGTCTTTGATATCCATGCCTGTTATCCAACGAACATATAGAGAGGCAAAATAAGAAAGCAGTACACGACTCAAAGGCCAATTGACTACATTTACACCTTTAATATATCTTGAGCCAATAACCACATCTGCATTCAAACGACACGCTTCATACAGACGACATAAGTCTAACGGATTGTGAGAAAAATCCGCATCCATCTCAAAAATATAGTCGTATTTATTGTCAATTGCCCATTGAAATCCATGAACATACGCCGTTCCTAATCCTTTTTTTTGCATTCTTTTTTCAAGAAAAATGCGATTAGGATGTGTGTCTTGTAACTCTTGAACTATTGCTGAGGTTCCGTCTGGAGAATTGTCGTCTACCACCAAAACATCGAAAGAAACAGGGAGATTTAGTACAGCAGAAATAATATCTTTGATATTTTCTTTTTCGTTATAAGTTGGGATGATGACAAGTTTTTTATCCATGAGATGAAGTTAAAGTGCAAATTTACTTTTTTTGGAATAAAGGAAGAGATTAGACAGAGATAATATTGTGAAATATTTAGTAAATTTGTCGATATGAAAATAGATTTTATTCCAAGGATATTACAATCTACTGATTGGGCTACTATAATTTTCTTTTTAACAATGGTTTTGCTGGCTGTAAATAGAAATGTTTTTACAGCTAAGTTTAATGACTATATCCGTTTGTTGTATTCTGATAAATATATAAAGATATATAAAGAACCCGCTAATATGAAAAGCTGGTTTACTATTTCTATTTTTGTAATACAGATGGTTTCTCTATCCTTTGTGATACACATTTTTATGAGTGTATTGGGATTCACACATCTTCATAGTTTTATTGACTATATTCAAATACTAAATTTGTGTACATTTTTTATACTATTTAAATATTTAGTAGAAAAAATATTTTCAGTAATTATGCATATAGAAGATTTTGTAGTACACTACAATTTCTTGAAAGTTAGCTATAGAGGGTATGCAGCACTTTTGGTTTTACCTATAGCAATGATGATGTTTTATTCTGATTTTTACGAAGAGATGGTAGTGTATGTGATGGCAGGGTTAGCAGTGCTGATAAATATAATTTTTTATTGGGTAATCATAAAAAATTGCAGAAACGAAATTTCTCCATATTTGTTTTATTTTATTTTGTATCTTTGTGCCTTCGAAATAGCACCTTATTTTATTTTGTATAAATGTATTGAGGTGTATAATTCATAAAGAAATTGTGCATATAAAATGAAAGTGAAAACAATTTTGGTTTCTCAACCAGAGCCGAAAGTGGATAATTCTCCGTATTTCGAACTTCAACAAAAGTATAAATTAAAAATTGATTTTAGACCTTTTATTCACGTAGAAGGCGTTACGGCGAAAGATGTGAGAAAACAAAAGATAGATTTGAGCAACTTTACAGCTCTTATCTTAACAAGTAAAAATTCTGTAGATCATTACTTTAGAGTTGCTGAAGAAATGCGGTATAAAGTGCCAGAGACGATGAAATATTTTTGTCAATCAGAGGCAATTGCTTACTATTTACAAAAATATGTAGTGTATCGCAAACGAAAAATTTATGTAGGAGGGAAGGAGTTTGAAGATTTGGCACCATATTTAAAAAAATATAAAGATGAAAAATTTCTTTTGCCAGCTTCAGATAAACTCAATGATGAAGTTCCGGGGGTATTAGATGCGTTAGCTATAGATTGGAAACCTGGAGAATTTTTTAGAACAGCAATGAGTGATTTGTCTGATTTAAGAGATGTAAAATACGATGTTTTAGCATTTTTTAGTCCTACAGGTATCAAATCGTTGTTTAAAAACTTTCCGGATTTTGAACAGAATGAGACTCGTATTGCAGTTTTTGGAAGCACAACGAAAAAAGAAGCAGAAGAGCACGGGTTGCGCATTGATATTATGGCTCCATCTCCTGAAGCTCCATCAATGACTATGGCTTTGGACAAGTATATTGCAAAAGCGAATAAATAAAAAAAGAGTTCGAATTTTCGAACTCTTTTTTTATAAATTAACTTATTATAAAGTTTTCATATCAATAACAAAACGATACTTTACATCTGATTTTTGCATTCGAATATAAGCTTCGTTTATGTCATTCATCGGGATAATTTCTACATCGGATACTATGTTGTGCTCTCCGCAGAAATCCAACATTTCTTGAGTTTCTTTTATACCACCTATTAAAGAACCTGCGATATTTCGACGTTTGTTTATCAATAATCCACCGTGAATGTTTGAAATAGGTTCAATAGCTCCTACGATACACATAGTTTTATCAAGTTTTAGGAGTAATATATATGGATTCATATCGTGATTTACAGGGATTGTATTGAGTAAGAAATCAAAACTGTATAGATGTTTTTTCATTTGTTCTGAATCTGTAGAAAACAACACTTCATTTGCTCCTAATTTTAGAGCATCTGCACCCTTGCTTTCAGAAGTTGTAATCATTACAACATAGGCTCCCATTGCTTTTGCAAATTTTACCCCCATATGTCCTAATCCGCCAAGTCCAATAACCCCAACTTTGTCTCCTTTCTTTATGTTCCAATGTTTCAATGGTGACCAAGTGGTGATTCCTGCACATAATAAAGGTGCTACATTTGCCAATGGAAGATTATTAGGAATGTGTAATACAAAATCTTCCTCAACTACTATCTTTTCGGAATATCCACCATAGGTAACACCTCCGTATTTAGAGCGAGTGGAATTATATGTACCTGTAGAACCATTCTCGCAATATTGTTCTAATCCTTCGTTACAAGAATAACACGATTGACAAGATTCTACTAAACATCCAACGCCAACGAGATCTCCAATCTTGAATTTGGTTACCTCTGCACCGATTTGTTCCACTCTTCCTACGATTTCGTGTCCAGGAACTGCTGGATAATTTGTGGCACCCCAGTCAGACTTAACCGTGTGAATATCACTGTGACATACGCCACAATATTCAATTTTTATCAAAACGTCTTTAGTCTGTACCTCACGTCTGTTGATCTTATGAGGTTTTAATGGATCTATTGCATTAAATGCAGCATATGCTTTAGTGTTCATGGGATTGATTTTTTAACTAAGTAAATTTACGAAGAAGAAGTAGAAAAGTAAAAAAATGCTGCGTATTTAAGCAAAATAAAATTATTTTTTTTGTGTAAATTCTAGTAAATTTTAATTGAAATATACAGAATGGATATTCCTAAATGATGATTTCGTGTGTTTATTTTATTGTTGTGATTATGTGAAATGTTTTTAGTAAATTTACTCGATTTAAAAATAGAACACTATGAAACGTATTTTTAGTTTATTATTATTAGGAGTAGCACTATCTACTTCGGCACAAGAGGCAATCCCAGAAGCTGTAAAAGGGCAGCAATATGGAGCGGGAGTATCGGATAAAAACATGTTTAATGTATATACACCCGATCAAATAATAGAAGAGTTGGAATCTAAAGAGAATTTAGAGAATGTTGTTATTCGTGCAAAAGTTACTGGAGTTTGTGAAAAAAGAGGGTGTTGGTTAGATTTGGAAAATACTCAAAACAAAAGAGTGTTTGTAAAAATGAAAGATTATGCTTTTTTCTTACCAATGTCAATATTAGGAAAAACCGTACTTATTGATGGTGAGGTACATAAAAATATCATTTCGGTAAAAGAATTAAGACATTATGCACAAGATGCTAAAAAGTCTAAGAAAGAAATCAAAAAAATTAAAAAACCAAAAACAGAATATCGCGTGATT
>JBHBEQ010000027.1:0-3281 GCA_041785575.1 Flavobacterium sp. | reverse complement strand
TGACACTTCTGGCATAGCCATAATAATATCATCAGTTGTAGTTGCTCCTTTGTATATTTGCAATACATTATCTGGCAATGCAATGTTTCCTGAACCTCCTGCAGCATTGGTAACAGATACTGTAGGATATGTAGTATAGTTTGCATTCCAACAGTAATCTTCAAACAGATCAGCAGCTGTCATATTTTCAAAATCAAATTCAAATTGATCTTCTGCCACACAATCTGTTGGTGTTGGTGTTGGCGTTGGCGTTGGTGTAACTCCAGCAGGTGTCCAAATAAAAGTATATCCAGAACTTGGCAAGATATTAGGTTTTGTTAGAATTGCATCAGCTGCAGCAGTACCTTGTGTTGTAATAGACCAGTTATTTACATCCTCTCCTTCTGCTTTTCTTGTAGCAAAATCAGCTGGAGAATTTCCTCTTAGTCCACTTGTGATGTAACGATCATAAGGTTGACCTACTGCTGATATATCAAATACTTTCTTAATAACATTACTACCTTCAGACAATCTTAACTGAAAATTCAATTCATATCTTTCGGTATAATTCCCCATTACAGAATAACGCGTGAAATTTTTCCATTGAATTACAGCTTCTCTGTTTGGCGCTTCTCCTACAATTTTGAAAGATATTTGTCCTTTTTTTCCTTCTAAATCCAATCCTTCCAAATCATCATTAAAAACAGCAATAACTCCCTCGTGTAAACTCGCACTGTGTGTAATTGGCTTGTGATGTGCAATTGGACTTGTCCAACTTCCGAATGTTACATAACCATCAGTATAAATATGTACCGAATTATAGGCTACTCCATTAAATTGAAATGTAAAAGGCAATTCTCTTGTATAAAACCCTGTATCCAAACGTTCGGTCGTTGAAGTTCCTAAAACCTCAGCAACTACTTCTGGTGTTTCTAAAGGTGTATACACTCCCGCTTGTTGACTAAACGAATACGTGGATACCTGTGCAATAGCAGGTAAATTGGACATCAATACTGATGCCATCAGTAATTTAAAGTATTTGTTTTTCATAAAATGTTATTTTAAATATCGCTACAAATATACTATATTTAGATTTAATAAAAATAACATTTATAAAAAAAACGTTGTTTTCTATAAAATATAGAACACCAAACCAACGTTCATCATCGTAAACTCATTGCTAAAAGAAGTATTCTTTTTATATAAGTTTCTAAAATTATACTGTACATACAAATTCCACGTATTATAACCAAACGCTAAATAAGTACCAATATTCCAATTATTTAAATCTTTATTGTTTTTAACTACTATATTTCCTAAATCACCCACATAAGTAGAGCGAGAATTTATTAAATAACTATATTTCAAACCAAAATAAATTCTATTAAACTTATGAGATTGCATAGTAGAAGAACGTTATCTAAATTCTATAGTTATTTCTAAAAAAGTTACATTTTGTTTATTTGTTTCATAGCTATCCAATACTTCATACTGATATGTAGAAGATTCTTGCACCATAAGATTGTGACGCAAATTAATAAACTGTACACCTGCTCCAGCAGCAATTGCCCAACGACGATTTTTATCTAAAGGAATATCGCGAAGAAAACCGCCTTGGACACCAGTAGAAATAGAATTTTGTTTAACGCCTTCTGGTTTATTAAATAAAATAGTATGGGTCAATCCAAAGTAGAACTGATCTTCTCTATAATGTGGATCGTCAATTGGAATTGTGCGTTCCACTACCTTTTCATCAACATTTTGTACTTGTGCATATACACGGCATCCTACCGTAAATATCAAGATATAATAAAAAATTTTTTTACACATATTTAAAAAGAAAATGTAACCCCAACTGCTAATAATTGTTTGATTTGTACTCTCGCTCCTCTAAGTTGTTTCTCTCCATTAATTTCCACTGCATTCTTAATATCATCATCGTAGAGTAAATTACCAGTAAGAGTGGTATTGATAAAATTGTTTACTTTTAATTGTAGTTGTAATTGCCAATCTACATCAATATTTCCAAAATTATTCAGATAGTCGGTATATAGAGTTAGTTTGTGCTCTAATTTCACATTATGCATAATTTTTTTCGTATAGGTATTCGATACAAAAATACCTACTTCATAACGCGCCCTTTTACCATCTGATAAAACATTTCCATTACTATCCAACACAGCTCCTGGAAGACCAAATGCTCCTAAATTTGCCAATCTCTTATCTAATACAAAAGTAGATTTTGAAGTGATTGGTGATAAATACAACGCAATTCCTTTAGAAGGCAAAGAATACTCTGCTCCTATCCCTAAAAACACATATGCCGGAGCGAATGCTCTTGATATTGGTTGTGATATATCAGGGTAAGAAAATCCATCGGCTACTTGTGTATTAAGAGTAAATTTTGCTGTATGATACCAATTAGAATTTACAGAAGTTTTATATCCGAAAGTTGAATTAACACTCAACACGTCATCCGTTTTTCGCACTTCTCTTTCATCTTGTTTATTAAGTCCATAACGAAATTTCAGTTCAGAATTCCACAAAAATCTCCCTTTTTCGTATCTACGTATCATATCCAATTTCAATATTCCAGAAACAGAATTCACCCCTCCTGCATTCCAATTGTGGAATGTTCCTTGATTGATATCTAATGCTACAACATTTGTTTTTTCCCAAAAGGAAATATCGGTACGTTCGGAGTTTAAAGCATCAAAAGGAATGTGATATTCCGAACGCGGCTGCCTATCATAAAACAATTCAAAATGAGGCTCTATCAAAAAGTAACTTGTTTCTCTTCCTTGAGTTCTACGAGTCACTTCGTAGCTAGACAACATAATCTTTTGCACTCCATTAGCTTTTGATGCTACAAATGTAGTATCTTGCATTAATAGTTTAGGCTCTAGTGCAACAGGTGATAAATACAATGTATTTTTATACACTTTCAGCGTGTCAAAAACACCAAAGGATTCGTTATAAAACTCGGCAGTGGTATAATCTTTTGTTTCGGGCAATGCGACTTCTGGCAATCGAATCGAATCTTGTTGCGCAATGGAATAGTTGCTCAAAAATATCGAAATAAAGACTATAAGAAATCGAATTATTTGCATAGTTTTTCTATAACATATTGGTACAAAATTAATCAAATATCCCAAAACCATTTGATTTAGATGGATTTTTTAAGCGATTGAAAAAAATTCTTCAACGAATTTCGCCCTAACCCCATTTCTTCGAGTTGTTGGTTTGAAGATGCATGCTCAACAAATACATCCGAAACTCCTTTGTTAACAACCTTTACATGC
>JBHBEQ010000026.1:0-16908 GCA_041785575.1 Flavobacterium sp. | reverse complement strand
GTATTCCTTGTAAAATTTGTTCTTTGAATGTCATTTTTCTATGTTTTTCTTTTTTCTAATTTGATCAATCAATTTATTAAATCCGTATGGGCAATGTTTGCATCCGCTCATACAACAAAAACCTCTTTCAAGTAAATATTTTTCTGTAAAAACGCGAAACCCTTTTTCTGAAAGGTAATAATCTTCGCCTTCTTTCAAATCTTTTTTCATACCTTACAAAGGTAGTGCTTATTTGCTTTTAGACAATAATTCTTAAGGATTAAAAAGAATATGAAATTTATTTTATGAAAACTTTATAACCTATTGAATAATTAAGAGTAATTAATTCACTTTTAAATAGTTTATATACAGGCTTTCTAATCTGAATAATCACATGGTTTTTCATAACGTAAATGTTCCTAAAAATCACAAAACTTTATTATTAAAATTCTGTATAAAAATGTTTTTTACAAAGAGGATATTCAATCTCTAAGTGTAAATTGTATCTTTGTGACAAAGACGAATATATGAAGATAGCTTTAGTTCAGATAGACACTCTTTGGGAACAAAAACAAAACAATCTAACGCAGATAGCTAAGCTACTAAATCGTTTAAAAGAAAACGTTGACATTATTGTTTTACCTGAGATGTTTACCACTGGTTTTTCTATGAATCCCTCTGAAATCGCAGAAGCAGAACGTGGTGACACTTTACAATTCACACAAGAATTAGCTGTAAAACACCAATGTGCTATCGTAGGAAGTTGGGTTACTAAAGAAAATGAAAAATATTACAATCGATTGTATTTTGTACTTCCTGATGGTAAATATTTCACATACAACAAAAAGCATCTCTTTAGCCTAGCTGGTGAAGAAAAATTTTACACCTCTGGTAACGAAAAAATAATTATTTCGTATAAAAATTGGAACATTTGCCCATTAGTTTGCTATGATTTGCGATTTCCAGTCTATTCACGAATTGTAGAAAAAGATTACGATTTACTTCTATACATTGCTTCGTGGCCAGACAAACGTATATATGCTTGGGATACGTTATTAAAAGCAAGAGCAATCGAAAATATGTCGTATGTAATTGGAGTAAATAGATGTGGAACAGATCCTAACAACGTGTTCTACTCTGGACATTCTCAAGCTGTAAACTATATGGGAGAGTATATGATTAATCCATTCGAAAATGAAGGAATTAAAATCGTTACTTTAGAAAAAACTGCACTTGAAAAAGCAAGAGAAAAATTAGGTTTTTTAAACGATGCCGACAATTTTACCCTCTCACAAAAAGAGTAAATCTCTAAAAAATACGTATTTTAGCAACCTTTAAAAAATAAACTTATATTAAATGCTCGAAATAGAAAAAATAAACTATGAAAAAGCAATTGTTGTAGGTGTTATCACACAGCACCAAACAGAAGAAAAACTACAAGAATATCTTGATGAGTTGGAATTTCTGACATATACTGCTGGTGGTGAAGTAGTCAAACGCTTTACACAAAAACTAGAAAAACCAAATCCTAAAACTTTTGTAGGAACGGGAAAATTGGAAGAAATTGAATGTTTTATTAAAGAGAACGAAATAGGAACTGTAATTTTTGATGACGAACTCACGCCTGCTCAACAAAACAATTTATCAAAGATGTTGCAATGCAAGGTTCTTGATCGCACCAATCTCATATTAGATATATTTGCACAAAGAGCGCAAACATCGTATGCGAGAACACAAGTAGAATTAGCACAGTTTCAATATTTACTTCCTCGACTTACAGGAATGTGGACACACCTTGAACGTCAAAGAGGTGGTATCGGAATGAGAGGTCCTGGAGAAACAGAGATTGAAACCGACCGACGAATTGTTAGAGACCGTATTGCTTTATTAAAAGATAAATTGAAAACCATAGACAAACAAATGGCTATTCAAAGAAGCAATAGAGGCGCTTTGGTTCGCGTTGCCTTGGTTGGATATACCAACGTGGGAAAATCTACTTTAATGAATGCTGTAGGAAAAAGTGAAGTATTTGTAGAAAATAAATTATTTGCAACACTAGACACTACTGTTCGAAAAGTAGTAATTCGAAACCTGCCGTTTTTGTTATCTGATACCGTAGGATTTATTCGAAAACTACCTACACAATTAGTAGAATCTTTCAAAAGTACATTAGACGAAGTACGAGAAGCCGATTTACTACTACACGTTGTAGATATTTCTCATCATGATTTTGAAGACCATATAGAGTCGGTAAACCAAATTTTGAAAGACATCAAGAGTGATAACAAACCTACTATTATGATTTTTAATAAAATTGATGCTTATCAAGCAGAAAATTTTGATGCTGAAGATCTAATGCTAGAACGCAATAGTAGACACTATTCTATAGAGGAATGGAAAAATACTTGGATGGGAAAACTTGGAGATGAACACGCTGTATTTATCTCTGCAACAAATAAGGAGAATTTTGAAGAGTTTCGTCAAAAAATTTATGAAGCTGTACGTAAAATTCACATCCAGAGATTCCCTTACAACAACTTCTTATATCCGGAATACGAAAACACATCGGAAGATATAGAATGATTTTTTTACAAAATCTCTTGTAAAAAGAAAAATAACATTGTATATTTGCACCATAATACCGCGGGATAGAGCAGTAGGTAGCTCGTCGGGCTCATAACCCGAAGGTCACAGGTTCGAGTCCTGTTCCCGCTACTGAGTAGGAGATTCTTTTGAATCTCCTTTTTTATTTTATAAAATTTTATTTCTAAAGCTGTAATATAAAATATTGTATTATCTTTGCTTCATACTTGTAATAGGTAGTATAATTTTATCTCAACGAAGAGAAATTTTTAATGAGATTAGTATTTCCTCCTGATAAGTATACAATCAAAAACATTCAACAATAAATAGTGCAAAAAAATGGGAAGATTTGGTATTACTGAAATCCTTTTAATCGTAGGAGCAATATTGTTATTATTCGGTGGAAAGAAAATTCCAGAACTAATGAAAGGTTTAGGAACTGGAATTAAAGAATTTAAAGACGCTACTAAAAACGAAGAAGGAAAATCTGTAGAAAAAAAAGAGAATTCGGAAAACTCAACTAAAGAATAATTTTATTACTAAGCTACTATAATGGTAGCTTAATTTGTATATTATTTTCTCTTATTCATTTATCATACAATGAAAAAAAACATCATTATTCCTAAAGTAAAAAATGTATATATCGCTGCAATCCCTGAATGGAATGAAGATTTTCAGGAAAAAAATTGGTACGCCTATCTCATCAACGACAGTGAATATAACTTAGAAATGCCTATAGTAGTTACACGAGCTTATGGTACAAAAGACGGACAATCTGTAAAAACAAGTACCTTTCGACACGCTTTCAAAAACATAGAGGCAAATTCTGCAATAAAAATTGAATTACTTGCTGAAGAAGTATTAGGGCTAAGTAATGAATTTGCAGTTACCTATTTTTTAAACAATCAGCTTTTTGATAAAACGTTTACTTTTCAAGCCAATGCCATAAACGAAAAAGCATTGTGCGACATTCCTGTTATTGAAAAAAAAGGATGCTTATTAAAATAATATTATAAAAAACTAATATGAAAATAGCTATAGGAAACGACCACGCAGGTCCGGAATACAAAAAGGCAATTGTAGAACTTTTAACAAAAAAAGGATTTGAAGTGATAAACTACGGTACAGACACTACTGATTCTGTAGATTATCCAGATTTTGGACATAAAGTTGCACTTGATGTAGCTGAAAATAAAGTAGATTTCGGTATCGTTATTTGTGGTTCTGGTAACGGGATTGCAATGACTGCTAATAAACATCAAAACGTGCGTTGTGCATTGTGTTGGAACAAAGAAATTGCCGTATTGGCACGTCAGCACAACAATGCTAATGTACTATCAATACCTGCGAGATTTACTGCAATCCCTCAAGTTTTAGAAATGGTGGAAGCCTTTTTAAACACTGAATTTGAAGGTGGAAGACATCAAAACAGAATAAATAAAATTGCTTGTAGCTAGTATACTCAAAAACAAAAAATACCCCAAAAAGTTAATTCCTTTTTGGGGTATTTTTTTATTATACAATTCAGTATAAAAACAACAAAGCTGCCCTTATCAGGACAGCTTTGTCATTCATTAGATTATTTTACATTACAGTCTAGCTTACAAAAGATTTGACTCTTCTTTAGCTCCTACTATAATATTATTGTATTGTCTCATACCCGTACCTGCAGGGATTCTGTGACCAACAATTACGTTTTCTTTCAATCCTAATAAAGTATCTACTTTACCTGCTACTGCAGCTTCGTTTAATACTTTAGTAGTCTCTTGGAACGACGCAGCTGAGATAAACGACTTAGTTTGTAACGACGCTCTTGTAATACCTTGAAGTACTGGAGTTGCAGTTGCTGGAATTACATCTCTTGCTTCTACCAAGTTTTTATCCTCTCTTCTTAAAATAGAGTTTTCATCTCTTAACTGACGTGGAGAAACGATTTGCCCTTCTTTTAAATTTGTAGAGTCACCAGCGTTTTCAACAATCTTCATTCCAAACAAACGGTCATTTTCTGCAATAAAATCTGCTGTGTGAACCATTTGCTCTTCTAAGAACAATGTATCTCCTGGATCTTGGATTTGTACTTTGCGCATCATTTGACGTATTACAACCTCAAAGTGCTTATCGTTGATTTTAACCCCTTGTAAACGATAAACTTCTTGAATTTCGTTTACAAGATACTGTTGCACTGCAGATGGCCCTTGAATTCTAAGAATATCATCTGGAGTAATTGCTCCATCAGACAACGGCATACCAGCTTTGATGTAATCGTTTTCTTGAACCAAAATTTGGTTTGACAATTTCACCAAATACTTTCTCTTATCACCTGTTTTTGATTCTACTTCAATTTCGCGGTTACCTCTCTTAATTTTACCGAAATTCACCACTCCATCAATTTCAGAAACAACTGCTGGATTAGAAGGGTTACGAGCTTCTAATAATTCCGTAATACGTGGAAGACCTCCTGTAATATCCCCTGCTTTAGAAGATCTACGAGGGATTTTCACAAGTACTTTACCTGCTTTAATTGTTTCTCCATTATCTACCATCAAGTGAGCACCTACTGGTAAGTTGTACGAACGAATCAAGTTTCCTTTATCATCATAAATAATCAACGTAGGAACCAATTTTTTGTTTCTTGCCTCGCTAATTACTTTTTCTTGGAATCCTGTTTGCTCGTCAATTTCAACCACGTATGTTTGTCCTTGTTCGATATCTTCGTATGCAACTTTTCCTGTAAATTCAGAAACGATTACTCCGTTATAAGGGTCCCATTTACAAATTACAGTTCCTTCCTCTACTACATCTCCGTCTTTTACATAGATAGTTGAACCGTAAGGAATGTTGTGTGTATTAAGAACAATTCCTGTATTCAAATCTACTAATTTCAACTCTGTAGAACGAGAAATTACTACATCTACTTCATTTCCTTCTAAATCCTCTCCTCTTACCACTCTTAAGTCTTCTATTTCTAAACGACCTTTGAATTTGGCATTAATTGTAGATACTTCTGAAATATTTCCTGCAGTACCTCCTACGTGGAACGTACGAAGAGTAAGCTGAGTACCAGGCTCTCCAATTGATTGAGCTGCAACTACACCTACTGCTTCTCCTCTTTGTGCCATTTTTCCTGTAGCAAGGTTTCTACCATAACATTTAGTACAGATTCCGTTTGGAGCTTCACAAGTAAGTGCCGAACGAACTTCTATGCGTTCTAATGGAGATTTGTCGATAATATTAGCTTGAGCCTCTCTGATTTCTTCCCCTGCTTTAACGATAACTTCGTTTGTAAGTGGATGAATTACATCATCAATTGCTACACGTCCTAAAACGCGTTCTCCTAAAGATTCTACAATTTCTTCATTTTTCTTCAACGCTTCAAACTCAATACCCCTCAATGTTCCACAATCTTCAATATTAATGATTACATCTTGAGCAACATCGTGTAGACGACGTGTTAAGTATCCAGCATCGGCTGTTTTCAATGCAGTATCGGCAAGACCTTTACGAGCACCGTGGGTAGAGATAAAATATTCTAAAATCGAAAGACCTTCTTTAAAGTTAGAAAGAATTGGGTTTTCAATAATATCTCCTCCTGTTGCTGTAGATTTTTTAGGTTTAGCCATCAAACCACGCATACCAGTCAACTGACGAATCTGTTCTTTCGAACCACGGGCTCCTGAGTCAAGCATCATATATACCGAGTTGAATCCTTGTTGGTCTTCTCTAATATTTTTCATTGCCAACTCTGTCAACAATGCGTTAGTAGAAGTCCAAACGTCGATAACCTGATTATAGCGCTCGTTATTAGTAATAAGACCCATGTTATAGTTCATAGTAATATTACCAACTTGCTCATTTGCATCATCAATCAACGATTGTTTTTGTTCTGGGATTTTGATATCTCCTAAAGAGAAAGATAATCCTCCTCTAAATGCGTAACCATATCCCATATCTTTCATATCATCAAGGAATTTTGCTGTTGTAGGAACATCTGTTACAGCAAGAATTTTTCCGATGATATCTCTCAACGATTTTTTAGTCAACACCTCGTTGATATATCCTGCTTGTTCAGGTACTACCTCGTTAAACAAGATTCTACCTGCTGTAGTTTCAATTATTTGATATACCAACTCTCCTTTTTCGTTAAAGTCTTTAGTTCTCACTTTAACGATTGCATTCAAATCTAATCTTCCTTCGTTGATAGCAATATTCACTTCCTCTGCAGAATAAAACGTCAATCCTTCTCCTTTGATTGGATACTCTGGAGTTGATTTACGTCCTTTGGTCATATAGTAAAGACCGAGTACCATGTCTTGTGAAGGTACTGTAATAGGAGCTCCATTTGCAGGGTTTAATATATTGTGAGAAGCCAACATCAACAATTGAGCTTCTAATATAGCTTCTGGCCCTAATGGTAAGTGAACTGCCATCTGGTCACCGTCGAAATCGGCGTTAAACGCTGTACACACTAAAGGGTGTAAACGAATAGCTTTACCTTCGATCAACTTAGGTTGGAATGCTTGAATACCTAAACGGTGAAGAGTAGGAGCACGGTTTAGTAATACAGGATGTCCTTTGATTACATTTTCTAAGATATCCCATACTACAGGCTCTTTTTTATCTATAATTTTCTTAGCAGATTTTACTGTTTTTACAATTCCTCTTTCGATTAATTTTCTAATCACAAAAGGCTTGTAAAGCTCAGCAGCCATATTTTTAGGAAGACCACATTCGTATAATTTCAATTCCGGTCCTACAACAATTACCGAACGAGCAGAATAATCCACACGCTTACCAAGTAAGTTTTGACGGAAACGTCCTTGTTTTCCTTTCAATGAATCAGAAAGAGACTTCAATGGTCTTTGTGATTCTGTTTTTACAGCAGTTGCCTTTCTTGTGTTGTCAAATAAAGAGTCAACAGCTTCTTGAAGCATACGTTTCTCGTTGCGCAAAATCACCTCAGGCGCTTTAATTTCCATCAATCGTTTTAAACGGTTGTTACGGATAATCACGCGTCTGTAAAGGTCGTTTAGATCCGAAGTTGCAAAACGTCCTCCATCTAGTGGTACTAATGGACGAAGTTCTGGTGGAATAACAGGAATTACTTTCAAAATCATCCACTCTGGACGGTTTTCTCTATTGAGGTTTGACTCACGGAAAGCCTCCACAACTTGCAATCGTTTTAACGCTTCTGTTTTACGTTGCTTAGAAGATTCGTTATTTGCAGCGTGTCTCAATTCATAAGAAAGTTCATCTAAATCGATTCTTTCTAATAAATCCATAATACACTCTGCTCCCATTTTAGCAATAAACTTATTAGGATCTGAGTCTTCTAAATATTGATTTTCCATCGGAAGAGTATCTAAGATATCTAAGTACTCTTCTTCAGACAAGAAGTCAAGTCTTTTCAATGGCTCTCCATCTGGAGTTTTTGCTATACCTGGTTGGATTACTACGTAACGTTCGTAGTAAATAATCATGTCTAATTTTTTCGAAGGCAATCCTAGAAGGTAACCAATTTTATTTGGAAGCGAACGAAAATACCAGATATGAGCAATAGGCACTACTAGATTAATATGTCCTACACGATCGCGACGAACTTTCTTTTCAGTAACCTCTACTCCACAACGATCACAAACAATCCCTTTGTAACGGATGCGTTTATATTTTCCACAAGCACATTCATAATCCTTTACAGGACCAAAGATACGCTCACAAAATAAACCGTCGCGTTCTGGTTTATGTGTACGATAGTTTATCGTCTCTGGTTTTAACACCTCTCCTCTTGATTCAGCCAAAATAGATTCTGGCGAAGCAAGTCCAATCGTGATTTTATTAAATCTTTTAGTGGTGTTTTTGTCTTTATTTTTATTTATCATAATAAACCTACTTTGTAATGAGTTTTTAAAATAGACTAAGTTTTTCTGTGGAAAAACTTAGTCCGAAACTTGAGTTTATTCTTCTAATCTAATATCTAGACCAAGACCTTTAAGTTCGTGCATCAATACGTTAAACGATTCTGGAAGACCTGGTTCTGGCATTGCCTCGCCTTTTACGATTGCTTCGTAAGTTTTAGCTCTTCCTATTACGTCGTCAGATTTCACTGTAAGAATCTCTTGTAATGTGCTAGATGCTCCATAAGCTTCTAATGCCCATACCTCCATTTCTCCGAAACGCTGACCTCCGAATTGAGCTTTACCTCCTAATGGCTGTTGTGTAATTAGCGAGTACGGTCCGATAGAACGTGCGTGCATTTTATCATCAACCATATGTCCGAGTTTCAACATATAGATTACACCTACTGTAGCTTTTTGGTCGAAACGCTCTCCTGTTCCTCCATCATACAAATATGTATGACCGAATCTAGGCACTCCTGCTTCATCTGTTAAAGCATTGATTTCATCTAGTGATGCACCATCAAAAATAGGTGTTGCGAATTTTTTACCTAATTTTTTACCTGCCCATCCTAACACTGTTTCATAAATCTGACCAATGTTCATACGAGAAGGTACCCCTAGTGGGTTTAATACGATATCTACTGGCGTTCCATCTTCTAGGAATGGCATATCTTCATCTCTTACGATTTTTGCAACAATACCTTTATTCCCGTGACGTCCTGCCATTTTATCCCCTACGCGTAGCTTGCGTTTTTTCGCGATATATACTTTAGCAAGTTTCAAAATTCCAGATGGTAATTCGTCTCCTACTGTAATCATGAATTTTTCGCGACGCAACACCCCTTGTAGGTCGTTTAATTTGATTTTATAATTGTGAATCAAATCAGCAATCATTTTGTTTGAATGCTCATCTGTAGTCCATTGCCCTTTTGTTAAGTGAACAAAATCTTCTACGGCTGTTAACATTTTATGAGTATATTTCTTACCTTTTGGTAATACTTCTTCTCCTAAATCATTCATTACACCTTGAGAAGTTTTTCCGTTAACGATTAAGAACAATTTATCTACTAAACGCTCTTTTAATTCGTCAAACTGAACTGCAAATTTTGTTTCTAATAAGGCAATATCCTCTTTATCTTTTGTGCGTTTGCGTTTGTCTTTTACTGCTCTAGCAAATAACTTTTTATCTAACACAACTCCGCTCAAAGAAGGTGATGCTTTTAACGATGCATCTTTTACATCTCCTGCTTTGTCACCAAAGATTGCACGTAATAATTTTTCTTCAGGTGTTGGATCAGATTCTCCTTTAGGTGTAATTTTACCAATCAAAATATCACCAGGTTTTACTTCTGCTCCAATGCGAATCATACCATTTTCATCCAAATCTTTTGTTGCTTCTTCTGAAACATTTGGAATGTCATTAGTTAATTCTTCGTTACCTAATTTTGTATCACGTACCTCAAGAGTATAATCATCTACGTGAATAGATGTAAAGATATCATCTCTTACTACTTTTTCAGAAATTACGATAGCATCCTCGAAGTTGTATCCTTTCCATGGCATAAACGCCACTTGCAAGTTTCTTCCTAGTGCCAACTCTCCGTTTTGAGTAGCGTATCCTTCACAAAGTACTTGTCCTTTTTCTACTCTATCACCTTTTCTTACGATTGGTTTCAAGTTAATAGATGTACTTTGGTTTGTTTTTCTAAACTTAATTAGATTATATGTTTTCTCATCTGGATCAAAACTGATCAAACGTTCTTCATCACTTCTATCATACTTGATGATAATACGTTGAGCGTCTACATAGATTACTTCTCCAGACCCTTCTGCGTTGATAAGTACACGTGAGTCAATTGCAACTTGTTTTTCAAGACCTGTACCTACAATTGGAGATTCTGGTCTTAATAAAGGTACTGCTTGACGCATCATGTTTGATCCCATCAAGGCACGGTTCGCATCATCATGCTCTAAGAAAGGAATCAACGAAGCTGAAATAGAGGCTATTTGGTTTGGTGCAACGTCTGTATAATGAAGCTCTGATGGCTCTACAACTGGGAAGTCTGCGTCTTGTTTTGCAACAACTCTTTCGTCTGTAATAGTACCATCGTTGTCCATTGTAATAGTTGCTTGAGCAATAAGTTTATCTTCTTCTTCTTCAGCAGATAGATATACGGGCTCACCAACCAAATCTACTTTTCCATTTTCTACTTTTCTATATGGTGTTTCAATGAATCCCATATTGTTTACCTTAGCGTAAACAGATAGAGAAGAAATCAAACCAATGTTTGGTCCTTCAGGAGTTTCAATTGGACACAAACGTCCGTAATGTGTATAGTGAACGTCACGAACCTCAAATCCTGCTCTTTCACGAGAAAGACCTCCAGGTCCTAAAGCTGATAAACGTCGTTTATGTGTAATCTCAGCCAATGGGTTTGTTTGGTCCATGAACTGAGATAATTGATTCGTACCAAAGAACGAATTGATTACAGAAGATAATGTTTTAGCATTAATCAAATCGATAGGTGTAAACACTTCGTTGTCACGAACATTCATACGCTCACGAATAGTACGTGCCATACGAGCTAAACCAACACCAAACTGAGCAGAAAGCTGTTCACCTACTGTTCTAACACGACGATTTGACAAGTGGTCGATATCATCAATCTCTGCTTTTGAATTAATCAATTCGATAAGATACTTAACAATCGTAATGATATCTTCTTTTGTAAGAACTTGTTTATCAATAGGAGTGTCAAGATTTAATTTTTTATTCATTCTATAACGACCAACCTCTCCTAAGTTGTAACGTTGATCTGAGAAGAATAATTTTTCAATAATACCACGTGCTGTTTCTTCATCAGGTGGTTCTGCATTACGCAATTGTCTATAAATATGCTCTACTGCTTCTTTTTCAGAGTTAGTAGGGTCTTTTTGTAATGTATTGTGGATGATAGTATAATCTGCCTGATTATTATCTTCTTTATGTAAAAGAATAGATTTTACATTAGCATCGATGATTTCTTCGATATTATCTTTATCCAATACTGTGTCACGGTCTAAGATAATTTCATTTCTCTCAATCGATACTACTTCTCCAGTATCTTCATCTACGAAGTCTTCATGCCAAGTGTTTAAAACACGAGCTGCTAGCCTTCTTCCAATGTATTTTTTAAGACCAGATTTAGAAACTTTAATTTCTTCTGCAAGATCAAAAATTTCTAAGATATCTTTATCTCTTTCAAAACCAATCGCACGGAAAAGAGTAGTTACAGGTAACTTTTTCTTACGATCGATATAAGCATACATTACGCTATTAATGTCAGTTGCAAATTCAATCCAAGATCCTTTAAAAGGAATAATACGAGCTGAATACAACTTTGTTCCATTAGCGTGAAAAGATTGACCAAAGAATACACCAGGTGAACGATGCAATTGCGACACAACAACTCGCTCCGCTCCATTGATTACAAAAGTTCCACTAGGTGTCATATAAGGTATGGTACCTAGATATACATCCTGAACGATAGTTTCGAAATCCTCGTGTTCTGGGTCAGTACAATACAGTTTTAAACGCGCTTTTAAAGGCACACTGTAAGTTAAACCTCTATCGATACACTCTTCAATAGAATATCTTGGAGGATCTACAAAATAATCTAGGAATTCTAACACAAACTGATTTCTAGTATCAGTAATTGGAAAGTTTTCCATAAAGGTTTTGTACAAACCTTCATTACCTCTTTCGTCTGATTTAGTTTCCAATTGGAAGAAATCTCTAAACGATTTTACCTGAATATCCAAGAAATCTGGAAAAGCAGGGATGTGTTTAGTAGAGGCAAAATTTAATCTTTCAGTCTGATTTGTAATCATCAATGGAAAAAATTTTTATTATAAATTGATTAAATATAGCATAAACTACATTATATGCAAAATGGTTTAGACCGCCGAGAAACTTCTCAGTGGTCTAAACCTTAAGTTTTAAATTAAATCGAATTATTTCAATTCAACTACAGCTCCTGCTTCTTCTAAAGCTTTTTTCAATCCTTCAGCTTCGTCTTTAGAAACTCCTTCTTTAACGTTAGCAGGAGTAGCATCTACTAAATCTTTAGCTTCTTTTAATCCAAGACCTGTTAGTTCTTTTACAGCTTTAACAACTGCTAATTTAGAAGCACCAGCATCTTTCAATACTACTGTAAATTCTGTTTGCTCTTCTGCTGCACCACCTTCTGCTGCACCACCTGCTACCACTACAGCTGCTGCTGCTGGCTCAATACCATATTCTTCTTTTAATATAGTTGCTAATTCGTTAACTTCTTTTACTGTAAGATTAACTAATTGTTCTGCGAATTGTTTCAAATCTGCCATTTTTTCTATCTTTTAATTTGAATTTGTAAAATTATATAATCTGTTAATGTGCGTTCTATGAACTAATGAATACTCGGAATTTTTATTATTCCTCGCCTTCGAATTGATTTTTAAGAGCTGAAATAACTCTCTGAGCTGGAGATTGTAATAATCCAATGATTTCTCCGATAACTTCTTCTTTAGATTTAAGAGAAGCTAACGCATCTAATTGATTATCTCCGATATAAATTTCCTCATTGATATAAGCTCCTTTTAGGATTGGCTTATCAGATTTTTTTCTGAACTCTTTAATAATTTTTGCAGGTGCATTAGCAGTCTCTGCAATCAAGATTGATGAATTCCCTTTTAAAATAGAAGGTAAATCACCATACTCATTTTCTGAAGCTTCCATTGCTTTAGCAAGCAATGTATTCTTAACTACTTCTAATCTGATCCCAGCTTTAAAACAAGCTCTTCTCAAGTTAGATGTTGTATCTGCGTTTAATCCAGATATATCTGCCACATATAAAACTTTAGTTTCCGCTAATTGTGCAGTTAAATCTTGAATAGCAATTGATTTTTCTTCTCTAGTCATACTAAATATTTTTAACTACCAATTATACTGCCTTAGGATCCAAAGCAATAGCAGGGCTCATAGTACTTGACAAGTGGATAGACTTGATGTAAGTACCTTTTGCCGCAGTTGGCTTTAATTTGATTAATGTTTGAATAATCTCAGCTGCATTTTCTGCAATTTTCTCAGCATCGAAAGATACTTTTCCAATAGCTGCGTGAACGATTCCTGTTTTATCAACTTTAAAGTCAATTTTACCAGATTTCACTTCTTGCACTGCTTTAGCAACATCCATTGTTACTGTTCCTGTTTTAGGGTTTGGCATTAAACCTCTAGGTCCTAAAATACGTCCTAATGGTCCTAATTTACCCATTACAGCAGGCATAGTAATAATCACATCAACATCAGTCCAACCATCTTTGATTTTTTGTAGATAATCATCTAAACCAACGTGATCAGCTCCAGCAGCTTTTGCTTCAGCTTCTTTATCTGGAGTAACTAATGCTAATACTTTTACATCTTTACCTGTTCCGTGTGGTAATGTTACTACCCCACGTACCATTTGATTCGCTTTACGAGGATCTACTCCTAATTTTACAGCGATATCAACAGACTCATCAAATTTTGCAGAAGCTACCTCTTTAATCAATGCAGATGCATCTTTTAAAGCGTATAACTTATTCTTTTCAATTTTTGACGCAGCCTCTTTTTGCTTTTTTGTTAACTTTGCCATTTCTTCTTTTCTTTAAAATTAAAAAGGAGCGTTTCCTGTAACTGTGATTCCCATTGATCTAGCTGTACCTGCAATCATAGACATTGCAGATTCTAAAGTGAACGCGTTCAAATCTTGCATTTTATCTTCAGCAATTGCTTTTACTTGATCCCAAGTGATTGAAGCAACTTTCTTACGATTTGGCTGACCTGAACCCGATTTAATTTTAGCAGCCTCTAATAGCTGAACCGCAGCAGGTGGCGTTTTAATAACAAAGTCAAAAGACTTGTCTTTGTATACAGTAATTTGTACTGGTAATACTTTGCCAGGTTTATCTTGAGTTCTAGCATTAAATTGCTTACAAAACTCCATAATGTTAACCCCAGCAGCCCCCAAAGCAGGTCCAACCGGTGGCGATGGATTCGCAGCACCTCCCTTAACTTGTAGTTTAACTACTTTACTAATTTCTTTTGCCATTTTTTAAAAAATTTAGCACATCTTTCAATTGGAAGCAGATCGATGTGAAATATGTAACAATTATTAAATTTTTTCTACTTGTGTAAAGCTCAATTCAAGTGGTATTTTTCTTCCAAAAATCTTCACCATTACCTCAAGCTTTCTTCTATCTTCGATTATCTTTTCAATAGTTCCTTCAAAACCTGAAAAAGGACCATCAGTAACTTTAACTACCTCAGAAACTTCATATGGAACCGCACCAGTATCAACAGAAACCATAAGTTCATCTACCTTACCTAACATACGATTCACTTCAGATTGTCTTAAAGGCACTGGATCTCCTCCACGTGTTTCTCCTAAAAATCCGATAACTCCTGATATTGATTTGATAATATGTGGAATCTCACCTGTAAGGTTCGCTTCAATCATCACGTAACCTGGAAAATAAACTCTTTCACGTGTTGTTTTTTTTCCGTCTTTTTGATGAACTACTTTTTCAGTAGGTACCAAAACTTGAGATAAATAATCCATCATACCTAACCTTGAAATCTCTGTCTCGATATAATGTTTTACTTTATTCTCTTGTCCACTAACCGCTCTGACTACATACCACTTTTTTAAGTTATTATCTGACATAATAAAAAAGTTTATCCTTTAATTAATGAAAAAAATCCTGATAGCACTTTTTCAAATGCTGTATCAACTCCCCATAAAAACAACGAAAAAACAATTGTAAAAACTGCTACAATAATTGTATAACGTTGCACTTCAGACCACTCTGTCCATGTAACATTATTTTTCAATTCGTTAAAAGAATCTGATATATAATTAGTCAATTTAGCCATATTCTCAATCATTTGCACGGGTGGAGGGATTCGAACCCCCATCAACGGTTTTGGAGACCGCTATTCTACCCTTGAACTACACCCGTATGTTAAAAAAAGTCAGCAGCATTACACTGCTGACCTTTACTATTTTCTATCTTAAAATTAGTCCAAGATTTCAGTTACCTGTCCAGCACCTACTGTACGTCCTCCTTCACGGATAGCGAAACGTAAACCTACAGACAATGCAATTGGTTGTAACAACTCAACAGTGATAGTTAAGTTATCTCCAGGCATTACCATCTCAGTTCCTTCTGGTAAAGAAATTGTACCAGTCACGTCAGTTGTACGTACATAGAATTGAGGACGGTAGTTGTTGTGGAATGGAGTGTGACGTCCACCTTCTTCTTTTTTCAAGATATAAACCTCAGCTTTGAATTTAGCGTGTGGTTTAACTGAACCTGGTTTACAGATAACCATACCACGACGGATATCAGTTTTGTCGATACCTCTCAACAATAAACCTACGTTATCTCCAGCCTCTCCACGGTCAAGGATTTTACGGAACATCTCAACCCCTGTAATTGTAGAAGTTAATTTATCCGCACCCATACCGATGATTTCTACTGGATCTCCAGTGTTAGCAACACCAGTTTCGATACGTCCTGTAGCTACAGTACCACGTCCTGTAATTGTAAACACGTCCTCGATTGGCATCAAGAATGGTTTTTCATTATCACGAACCGGCTCTTCAATCCAAGCATCTACAGCAGCCATTAATTCCATTACAGTATCAACCCATTTTGGCTCTCCGTTAAGAGCTCCAAGAGCAGATCCTTTAATTACTGGACCATTATCTCCATCATATTGATAGAAAGACAATAAGTCACGAACTTCCATTTCTACAAGCTCTAACAACTCAGCATCGTCAACCATATCCACTTTGTTCATGAATACAACGATACGAGGAATACCTACCTGACGTCCTAAAAGAATGTGCTCACGAGTTTGTGGCATTGGCCCGTCTGTAGCAGCTACCACTAAGATAGCACCGTCCATTTGAGCAGCACCAGTAACCATGTTTTTAACGTAATCCGCGTGACCTGGACAGTCAACGTGCGCATAGTGACGGTTAGCTGTTTGATACTCCACGTGAGACGTATTAATTGTAATACCACGCTCTTTTTCTTCTGGAGCATTATCAATTGAATCAAAACTTCTTGCTTCTGAAAGACCAGCATCAGCCAATACTTTAGTAATAGCAGCTGTCAAAGTAGTTTTTCCGTGATCCACGTGTCCGATAGTACCGATGTTTAAGTGCGGCTTCGAACGATCAAAGGTTTCTTTTGCCATGATTTAATAATTTAATCTTAGTTATATAATTAGTGTTCAAATTTATTTAATTCCTGAGCCAACGACGGGACTTGAACCCGTGACCTCTTCCTTACCAAGGAAGCACTCTACCGCTGAGCTACGCCGGCCTTTGCTGTGGGGAGAGCAGGATTCGAACCTGCGAAGGTTTCCCAGTCTTAAAAGAATGTG
>JBHBEQ010000025.1:0-4671 GCA_041785575.1 Flavobacterium sp. | reverse complement strand
TCCTATTACGATTATTGCGTCTAAATCAATGGTTTTAAGCATTTTTTTTGCACCATAAATCAATTCAAAACTTCCAGGCACAATAATTTATGGCAACAGCAAACACTAATCTTTCTAATTACGATAAATCAAAATTGATAAATGCCAAAGGTTTAAAATTTGGCGTGGTAGTATCTGAATGGAATGAAAATATTACAGAAGGTTTGTATAATGGTGTATTTGAAACACTTACAGATTGTGGAGCCTTGCCAGAAGATATTATCCGTTGGAATGTGCCTGGAAGTTTTGAATTGATTTATGGTGCAAAAAAAATGCTTAAAACCATTGATTTAGACGCAATAATCGTAATAGGATGTGTGATAAAGGGAGAAACCATGCATTTTGAATATGTTTGTGAAGGAGTTACTCACGGCATTAAAGATTTGAATGTGTTGTATGATACACCTGTAATTTTCTGTTTGCTCACAGACAACAATATCCAACAATCTATTGATAGAAGCGGAGGAAAACACGGAAATAAAGGAATCGAAGCAGCGGTAGCAGCACTTAAGACAATTGCTTTAGGAAAATAAATATCATCCCTCTTAGGAGGGATTTTTTGTTGTTTGTCGAGGATAAAAAACATTTTAATTTATTTTATTAAATAATATAAAATCAAAATGAAACGTTCGGAGTTTTTAAAGGTTTTAGGTTTAGGAGCAACAGGGTTAGTGTTGCCTCAAAAATTATTGACGAAATCTGCGGTAAAGATATATGATAATTATGTAAAAGGAATGCAACACTATGATTATCCAAAAGTTAAGTCTGTAATTAGAGAAGGAGATGATTTGGTGTTAAAAAGAGATGTTACTAATGTTCACGATGCCTTTGCTGTTGCTGTTTATTATCAAGATGTCAAATTGGGATATTTACCAGCATTTGAAAATATAGTGATTGCAAATATGTTAGATGCTAACGTAGAGCTCACGGCTAAAGTGAGTTATTTTAATCCTAAAGCACCAATTTGGCAAATGGAAAATATGGGAATAGAAGTATTTGCGGATTTGATTACACCAACACCACAACTAATAACAGAGTTGCAAAGCAACAGAGCAAACGACATTGAAGATATTTACCGCAAAGGATATAATTTTAAAATATAATTTCAAATAGCGGTTTAGAAAAATAAAAACCATTTTTGATACAAGCTTAAAAAACTGTAATTTTGAACAAAACACACAAAATTAAAGATGACAACATTTCAAAATACCTTAGAATTTGCAAAATCACTAGACAAAGAAGACCAATTGTCTAAATATCAATTAGAATTTGAATTTCCACAAGTAAATGAAAAGAAAGTGATCTACTTCACAGGAAATTCGTTGGGATTAATGCCTAAAAAAGCAAAAAAATATATGGACGATATAATGGCTGATTGGGCAAATTTGGCAGTTGAAGGACATTTTTATGCGGAGAAACCATGGTGGGATTACCACGAACGATTCTCACAACCGTTGTCAAAAGTTGTAGGAGCAAAACCAAGCGAAGTTTCTGTAATGAATACGCTTACCGTAAATTTACATATGTTGATGGTATCTTTTTACAAACCAGAAGGGAAACGTGTAAAAATATTATGTGAAGAAAAAGCTTTTCCAAGTGACCAATATATGTTGCAAACCCAAGTGAAATTCCACGGATATAATCCAGAAGATGTAATCGTAGAAGTAAAGAGAAGAGAGGGGGAGCACAATTTAAGAAATGAAGATATTATAGCTAAAATCGAAGAAATAGGAGATGAATTAGCTTTGGTATTGTTGGGTGGAATCAATTACTACACAGGTCAGGTTTTGGCAATGGAAGAAATTACAAAAGCAGGACATAAAGTAGGTGCTAAAGTAGGTTGGGATTTAGCTCACGCAGCAGGGAATATAGAGCTAAAATTACACGATTGGCAAGTAGATTTTGCAGCGTGGTGTAGCTATAAATATATGAATGCTGGGCCTGGTGCAGTGTCTGGATATTTTATACACGAGAAACATCATTCAAACACCGAATTAAATCGCTTTGGTGGTTGGTATGGACAAAATAAAAGCCGTAGGTTTTTAATGGAACCAAATTTTACTCCAAATGAGGGAGCTTTAGGATGGCAAAGCTCTTGTACAAATGTTTTTTCAATGGCACCATACTTGGCATCAGTAGAGATGTTTGATGAGATTGGAATGCAGAATTTATTTGCAAAACGCGATAAAATTACAGCATACTTAGAATTTATCATAGAAGATATTGCAAAAGAATTAGGTGAAAATCTGGAGATTATTACACCTAAAAACACAAAAGAAAGAGGTTCGCAATTATCTGTAATTTTTCACGGAAAAGGAAAGTCTTTATTCGAATATTTAATGAAACAAGGTGTTATTGTAGATTGGAGAGAACCAGCTGTTATAAGATTTGCACCAGTTCCAATGTATACGTCATTCGAAGATATGTATCATTTTGGACAAATCCTCAAAAAAGGATTGGTTGAAGGTTGTTAAAATCAAGAAATATTTTAAAGGATAAAACGCAATAATATTGTAAGAATTATTACTTTTGCACGATTAAATACAATAGTTATTTACAAAAATCTATGAATCAAATTTATTTAGATAACGCAGCAACTACCTCTGTATTTCCTGAAGTAGTAGAAGAAATGGTAAAAGTACTTTCAGAAGATTTTGGAAACCCGTCTTCTACTTATTCTATCGGACGTCACAGCAAAGCTTTAATTGAAAACGCTCGTAAATCAATTGCCAAATGTATCAATGCACAAGCATCAGAAATTATTTTTACATCTTGTGGGACAGAAGGGAACAATTGGATTATTCGATCTGCAGTTAGAGATTTAGGAATTAAAAGAATTATTTCTACAAAGATAGAGCATCATTGTACTTTGTATTCAATTCTTCAAATTCAGAAAGAATACGGAATCGAAGTCGTTTTCTTAGATATCAAACCAAATAGTGAAGTCGATTACCAACAATTAGAAAAACTATTGGAAGAAGACAAGCCTACATTGGTTAGTTTAATGCACGTAAACAATGAAGTAGGAACTATTTTGGATTTAGACAGAGTTGCAGAAATGTGTGAAAAACATCAAGCGTTATTTCATACAGATACTGTACAATCAGTTGGAAAAGTAGAGTTTGATGTAGAAAAAACAAAACTCGATTTTATGGTTGCAAGTGCACACAAATTTCACGGCCCTAAAGGAGCTGGATTTGTGTATATTCGCAAGAAAAATATTTTAAAACCTATGATTGTGGGAGGAGAGCAAGAAAAGGGAATGCGCGCAGGAACTGAAGCGCCTCACCAAGTAGTAGGAATGGCAAAAGCACTTGAATTATCTTACGAAAGATTAGATCAAGACCGCAAAAAAATTACAGAACTAAGAGATTATTGTAAAGAGCAATTAGAGAAAAACTTTGAAGGTGTAAAATTCAATGGGAATGGAACAATTTTTTATAATGTTTTAAATATTTTATTGCCATTCTCACCCGAAAAAGCGGCTATGATGCTCTTTCAATTAGATATCAAAGGAATTGCAGTTTCTCGTGGAAGTGCTTGCCAATCAGGAAGCCAAAAACCTTCTCACGTATTAGCAGAATTTTTGTCTGATGAAGATCTTAAAAAACCAAGCTTGAGACTTTCTTTCGGACATACAAATACTAAAGAAGAAATCGATTATCTAATCGAAACATTAAAAAGTGTATAAATAAGAAAAGCCTCTTAACAGGAGGCTTTTATCCGTATATTTATCTTCTGTTTATTTAAGAAGAAAACAAAAGACAAAGACCAAAGAGGTGTTTTATTTAGAATAACATATTTCTTATTTTAAGGGCAACGTCTTTTTTATTAATTTTGTATTAGAAATAAAAATTATGAGTTCAAATCAAAATCGCTACGCACAAAGAGGAGTTTCTGCACAGAAGGAAGACGTACATAATGCAATAAAGAATATTGATAAAGGATTGTTTCCTAAAGCTTTTTGTAAAATAGTTCCTGATTATTTGACAAATGATCCTGAATATTGCTTGATTATGCATGCAGATGGAGCAGGAACAAAATCATCATTAGCATATCTTTATTGGAAAGAAACCAATGACTTATCTGTTTGGAAAGGTATAGCTCAAGACGCATTGATTATGAATATAGATGATTTACTTTGTGTAGGAGCTACTGATAATATTTTATTATCTTCAACAATCGGAAGAAATAAAAATTTAGTTCCTGGAGAAGTGATATCTTCTATTATTAATGGTACAGAAGAACTCATTGAAGAATTGGGGAAATTTGGTGTTACCATTCATTCAACAGGAGGAGAAACTGCAGACGTAGGAGATGTAGTACGAACAATAATTGTGGACTCAACCGTTACTGCTCGAATGAAGAGAAGTGATGTAATTGATAATGCAAACATAAAAGAAGGAGATGTAATTGTAGGATTGGCCTCTTTCGGACAAGCTACCTACGAAAAAGAATATAATGGTGGAATGGGAAGTAATGGTCTTACATCAGCACGTCACGATGTATTTGCTCATTATTTAGCAGAAAACTATCCGGAAAGTTTTGACCCATCTGTGCCGAAAGAATTGGTTTATTCAGGTGCTAAGAAATTGACTGATGAAGTGAAAGGTACACCTATAGACGCTGGTA